>JAQWZU010000061.1 GCA_029253285.1 Akkermansiaceae bacterium
TCATCGCTGAGAACAAATTCGAAGGGGCGCTCAAGCCCTTCATGGGCGAGCCGGAATTCGAGATCCAACAAGTTTTCAAAGGTGGCCGATTTCCCAATCTTGCGGTCGCTACCGACGGCACGGTCCTCGCGATATTCGGCAAGGACGGGGTCAGCCTGAAGCGCAGCGAAGACGGGGGCAAGACTTGGGGTGACCCGATCGTGATCGCCAATCCCGGCTTCATGGGTGGTGGTGTGACCGTCGATGAAAACACGGGAGATATCCTGGCGTTTATCGAAAAGAACCATCCGCCGGCGACGCTGACGATCCACCGCAGCAAGGATCACGGAAAGACCTGGGCCGCGCAGAAGGACACCGTGATCAAATCCGACAGCCTGGGCCACGTGCCATCGATGCACATGAACGACCACGGCATCACCCTGCGCCATGGAAACAAAAAGGGCCGGTTGGTGCGGCCCTCGCGCTGGTATGGAAAACGGAACGCGCGCGAGGAGTGGCCGACGCACTACACCAACGCGATCTTTAGCGACGACGGCGGCCAGACTTGGCAGGCAAGTGAGCCCTTCCCCGAGATGGGCACCGGCGAGGCGTGCATCGTCGAACTCTCCGACGGGAGCCTCTACTACAACTCACGCGTGCACTGGGACAAACGTCCGAATTTCACTCGCCGCCGCGAGGCGCGCAGCGCGGACTTCGGCGCGACCTGGAGCGACTTCCGCATCGTCGAAGCCCTACCCGACGGCCAGCAAAACCGTTCATACGGCTGCATGGGAGGGCTGACGCGTTTGCCTGTCGTCGGCAAGGATATCCTCATCTTCAGCAATCTCGATACCCCCAAGTCAAGCCGTGAGCAGGGGACGGTTTGGGTAAGCTTTGACGGCGGGAAGACCTGGCCTGTAAAGCGTCTCGCTAATCCCGGGTCGAGCGGTTACTCGTCGATGAACGTCGGCCGTCCCGGCACGCCGAGCGAGGGCTGGATCTATTTCATGCCGGAGGCCGGCGGCGCCAAAGTCGCACGTTTCAATCTCTCATGGATCGTCCGGGGCGGAGAGGCCACTGGTGACGGCAAAGTTCCCGGATGGGCGAAATAGGGAGGTATCCTGACCCGCGAACAGGGCTCGTTTCATAAAGCGTTGTTCAAGATATACTGCAGTGATCCAAATTGCAGGAATTTGCCTTTTATTTGTGTCTCTGCGGACTTTGTTCTGTAGACCGAAGAGGAGGAGAAATGCATTGATAGAGCGTCTGGTTTCGAATCGCCCAACACGACGGGGTGGGAGGAGGAGTTTGATCTTAACCCAGGATTTTGGGGGAATAAGTGCGGGGCCGGGGAGTTCGCTGCGGAATTTTGGGCCTAGATTGCCCTGTTTCTACAAGGGTTTGGGGCTAATTTTGAGAAATAGTAAAAAAAAGGAGTCGAATTTTGATTTTTGGGCGATGAGTAGAGAATGATGATCAAGAAAACCTGTTTTTGTGTTGCTTCAATGATTTCGGCGGCCTTGTTGGCCGAAGCCGTTTCCTCTCGAGGAGACAATGCCAACGACTCCGTGATGGTTCTCGCGGACTTTGATGGCGAAAAGGTGGCTGAGGGATGGAAGACCGTGAACGATAATGTCATGGGTGGCCGTTCCAAGGGTGAGCCCAGTTTTAGCGATGGGGTTTTGACGTTTTCAGGAGCCACGAACACTAACGGAGGAGGTTTTTCTTCCATTCGGACCCAGCCTGGTAAGTTTGATCTCAGTGGAAAAGACGGCTTGCTGATCCGCGCCCGGGGTGACGGCCGGACCTACAAGGCGGAGTTGAGGACGGACATCAAGATGAGAAGTTGGGAACTTCCTTTCAGGGCTGATTTTACCACGGTCAAAGGAGAGTGGCGGGAGTTTTTCGTTCCCCTCGGTTCCTTTAAGCCGACCTTCTTTGGTCAGAAGCTTCCAGTAGCACCAGCACTTGATCCCGCCAAGGTAAGTTCAATGGGATTCATGATCTATGACAAGAAGGATGGCGCGTTTTCCCTTGAAATCGATTGGGTCAAAGCGGTGGCGCAGAAACCAACTAGTTCTCAAACCAAGGAAAATACCATCGTCGGCAAAGCGCTTGCAGATGGTCGGTTCAATACGCTTGCAGCAGCTCTCACCGAATCGGGTCTGCTTGAGGTTTTACAGGGTGATGGACCCTTGACTGTTTTTGCTCCAACTGATGAAGCATTCGCAAAACTGCCCGAGGGGACGGTAGAGAATTTATTGAAGCCGGAGAACCGGGCGAAACTGCAGGCGATCCTGAAGTATCATGTCAGCCCCGGAGCGACGGGATTGGCATCGGCATTGAAGGCTGGCTCTGCCAAGACTGTCCAGGGAGAGTCGGTGTCCATTGCATTCACCGATGGTCGGGTAAAGGTGGGCGAAGCGGCGGTCTTGAATGCTGATATCGCCTGTAGCAATGGAGTCATTCATGTGATCGACTCGGTGCTGCTGCCACCTGCACCAGCCAACGATATTCCAAGTGTCGCCAAACGCGCCGGTTCGTTTGGCACTCTCCTCGCAGCAGCCGAAGCCGCAGGGTTGGACAGCGTCCTGGCAGGAAAAGGTCCCTTCACCGTTTTTGCTCCGACCGATGAGGCCTTCAAGGCCCTCCCTGAGGGGACTGTTAGCAAGTTGCTCAAAGCCAAGAATCGCGACCAACTAAAGGCGATTTTGACTTATCACGTCATTGCAGGCAGCGTGTCTGCCGGAGATGCTCTCAATGCTAAGAACGCGAAGACCGTGAACGGAAAGCCTCTTGAGTTTGGGATTGAAAACGGAGCCTTTAAAGTGAACGGAGCCACGATCCGCACGACCGACATTGAATGTGACAACGGCGTGATTCATGTGATTGACGCAGTTCTCCTTCCGCAATCTGACAAGAGTGCCAAGGTCGAGGCAGCTGCCTGCAACGAAGCTGCGGTTGCGGGTAAGATTGAAACTGCGATCGATCGTGGAGTGCCTGTTTTTAATAGCGGGAAATCCGGAGAGTGCGCAAATATTTACAAGGCTTGCCTCAACGGCTTGATGAAGGAGGAAGTAATCGATTCCAAGCTCCGTGAGTCACTTCAGGGCTTGATGGATCGTGCGAACCACCTGGAATGCGATGTTGAACGGGCCTGGCTCTATCGCGCTGGTTTGGACAGCGTTTATAAGGTGGTCTCAAAATCTTAGTTGGGACCTCAGGG
>JAQWZU010000132.1 GCA_029253285.1 Akkermansiaceae bacterium
TATGGCAGAGGGGGTGGGATTCGAACCCACGGTACCTTGCGGCACGCCGGTTTTCAAGACCGGTGCATTCGACCACTCTGCCACCCCTCCGCGATGGGCGGACGATTCTATGGATTCCCGGATTTGGCAAGACACAAATCAGCCGAAAGGTGACTTTTAAAGCCCTCTGGTTTTTCGGAGATGCGCGATGATCCCGGCGGAACCGTCTTCGATGAGATCCGCGACGAATTCGAATCCTTCGTCTCCTCCATAGTATGGGTCGGGAACTTCTGTTTCCTCGTGCTCGGCGCAAAAGTCAGTGAAGCAGCGGACTCGCTTACGCTCATCGCCTGAGCGGGCCTGGGCGATGATATCGCGATAGTTGTCATCGTCCATGGTGAGAATGAGATCGAATCTGTCAAAATCGGCGGGCACAAATTGACGGGCTCCACCAGTGACTTGGTAACCGCGATTGCGCATTGCTTTGGTCATGCGGGCATCGGGGCTCTTCCCAATGTGATAGCCAGCAGTTCCGGCGGAGTCGCAAGCAATGCGGTCAGATAGACCGGATTCCTCCAGCTGGTGGCGAAAGATATTTTCCCCGGCCGGCGAGCGACAAATATTTCCAAGGCAGACGAAGAGAACGTGACAGAGTTGTTCCATGAGCGATGCTAGGGTTGAGATCGTTACGTTGACAAGGCGAAGCAATTTAGGAAATCTCGTTCATGAGCGAATACGTGGTAGATCTTTCCGGGATTCGAAAAACCTATAAGGGCGGAGTTGAGGCGCTGAAGGGTGTCAATTTGCAAGTCCCCAAAGGATGTATCTATGGATTGCTCGGGCCAAACGGTGCCGGGAAGAGCACTATGGTGAAGATTCTTACCACTTTAATTCGTTCGTCGGGGGGAACCGGGACGATGTTGGGTCGGCCGATTGGTGATCGTCAGGTGCTCCGTCGGGTTGGCCTCTTACCGGAGCATGCGCAGTTTCCTGACTACCTCACCGGACGGCAGGTGATCGAATTTTCCGCCGGCCTTCAGGACGTTCCCCAGCGCGAAACTAGGGAGCGGACAGACCGTTTGCTGGAACTTGTCCATATGAGTGCGGATCAGGGCCGAAAGATTAAAACATACTCAAAAGGAATGAAGCAGCGCATTGGGATTGCCCAGGCCCTCGTGAATAATCCTGAGATTGTCTTTCTCGACGAACCTACTGATGGAGTGGATCCGGCGGGCCGGAAGGATTTCCGGGAGATTGTTAAAAAATTGCGCAAGGAAGGATGCACCGTGTTTATCAACACCCATATCCTATCTGAATTGGAGCCCATTGTGGATCGGGTCGCGATTATGTCGGGGGGAGAAATCCGGGGAGAGGGTGTGTTGGAAGATCTTCGTTCAAAAAAATCTGGATACTTGATTGGCTTTGAAGGTTCGCTTTCGTCTGCCACCCGCCAGCAATTTGAATCAGCTGGATTTTCTTGCGAAGCAGGTTCGGTATCAATTCCTTCCACCAAAGCCGAGGCGGCCCAGCCGGTGCTCGATCAGTTACGTGAAGAAAATCTTACCGTCACTCAAATGCATGTTGAGACCCAATCGCTGGAGGATCTCTTCATCGGAGTGGTCGATGGTACAGCCGATTCAAATTGTCCAACTCCTCCAAAAAATTAAAGATGAAACCATTTTGCACCATACTCCTTGAGTCCTTCCGGGGTTTGAAATCACAATTGATCTTTTGGATCACCTTGGGTCTTTCCTTCTTTGTTGCATTGATTTTCTTGTCGATTGGGTTCGATGACAAAGGTCCAACTTTTTTCTTTGGGATGACCGGATACGCGAATGAATCCCTTGGAGCAAATGGCCTCGCACGCTCCTATTTCTACAAGGAGATTTTCAGTTTTTGGATCGCGGGAGTCTGGTTGACCTGGATTGCGACAATCTTAGCTCTGGTTTCTTGCGCGCCAATTCTTCCCAACACCATGACGGAGGGCGGTGCTGGAATGGTGATGACAAAGGGCGTGTCGCGCCTCGAGATTTTCGCAGCCAAGCTTGTTGGCAGCCTCTTCTTTGTTTTAATTCAAGTTGGTCTATTTGTCCTCATCGTTTTTGTGGCCTTCAAGTGGCGCTTGGGGGAATGGCATCCCCAATTATTTTGGTATATCCCTGCGGTTCTACTTATATTTACGAGCCTTTATTCTTTTCTGGTCCTTATCGCTGTGAAAACCAGGTCGGTGCTAACGGCACTCCTTTTAACATTCTTGATCTGGGGTGTTTCCGGATTGCTCGGGCGAGTTGAAGAAGGAATGAGGGGGATGATTGTGATCACTGAAAATGGATATTTTAATGATTTTCATGCCGAGGAGAAGATTGCCGAAACAGATTCGGAAGAATCTCTCGAAGGCGAAGACGCTCCCATTGAGATCAAGGAGAAATTAAATTCCAAACCAGATGAAGACCTAGTGAAGTGGCACGGAATCGTAAAAACGATCCATAGTTTCCTTCCCAAAAATGGCCCGGTGATGGACGAAGCGAAAAGGAAGTTTCTCTTGGCGGATTTGGAAAAGCTCTCGCTCGATCCTAAGAACAAAGAGGATCCAGAAATTCAGATGCAGAGAGACAGCGTCGATCACGGCAACTCCTCATTTTACACCATTTGGAGCTCCGTCCTTTTTGCTGCTGTCATGTTTTCCCTCGCTGCTGTTTCCTTTTGCCGCCGGGACTACTGATTTGGCGCAACGGAAGCCGGTGTGATTGGCGGGTGCGAGCGATTCGGAGTAGTGACGTGCGCCGGGTCGGTAGCGCAGGCAGTAGGTGTCGTGGCAGAGGAAGGACCCACCTCGGGTCACGTGAAGAAGCGAGAGGGGATGCTGGTCTTTTAACTCGGTGGGGACATCCCAGTTCCCTCGGTTCATGAACCAACCGATCATGGGTTGACTGACGCCGCTTTTCGGTCCTTTCGGGTTGGCGGTAGGATTTTTGATGAAGTCTTTGTAGGTATCGGGTCGGTAGTAATCGGAGCAATGCTCCCAGACATTTCCGGCCATATCATAGAGACCAAAAGAATTTGGAGGGTATGATTTGATTGGCGCCGCTCCGGCGAAACCGTCTTTCGCCGTGTCGTAGTGGGGAAACTCTCCGGTGAACATGTTGGCGAGAAAAGTTTTTCCGTCGGGGAGTTTCTCATTTCCCCAAACATAAAGTTGTCCCTCTTTGCCACCCCGAGCGGCAAGTTCCCATTCGGACTCGGTCGGAAGTCTCTTGCCGGCCCACTTGGCGTAGGCATTGGCATCCTCCCAGGTGACACATACGACGGGATAGTTTTCTCTCCCTTTGAGATCTGAATCGCGGCCGAGAGGATGTTTCCAGGAGCCTCCTTCGACAAATTTCCACCACTGCCATTCCGCTCCCTGGGCCTGTAATTTTACTGCGCTTGGTGGTCCGGAAAAAATCAAGGCGCCGGGGCGCAGGGCTTCGGGGGGAGCCATGGGGAAATCTTTTTTGCTCCAACCGCGTTCGGCTTGGGTGATGTATCCAGTGGCTTCGACGAACTTTTGGAATTGGGCATTCGTGACCTCGTGGGTCTCGATGTAGAAATCCGACACGGTAACTTTGTGCGCAGGCTGCTCTTCGGTAATTGGAGGGAATCCGGGGGCCCCTTTGGCAGTGCCCCGAAGATAGGTGGTTCCCTTGATGAGCACCATTCCCTCTGGGGCTTTTTCGGCGAAAAGGAGTCCGGGCAGGGCGGTTAAAAGAATGAGTCGTTTCATGAATCGCTTGGTTTCTGGAAGAAGACACCTTAACTACGTCCATGGCCATGACGAAGTTTCGCCCATGTATCGATCTCCACGAGGGAATGGTCAAACAAATCGTGGGCGGCACTCTGAGCGACGAGGGCGCTGAAGAGAATTTCGTCTCAGAGAATTCACCTTCGTGGTATGCCGAAAAATTCCGCGAGAGTGATCTCAATGGAGGCCACGTCATTCAACTGGGACCGGGAAATCTCGATGCAGCACGGGAAGCACTGGCGGCCTGGCCGGGAGGCTTGCAACTGGGTGGCGGGGTGTCTTTGGAGAATGCGGGAGAGTGGATCGAGGCTGGGGCGAGTCAGATCATTGTTACCTCGTGGCTTTTTGACCAGGATGGCAATTTCCTCCGGGACCGTCTCAAAGCCCTCGCTGAGGAGATCGGCAGGGAGAAAATAGTCGTCGATTTGAGCTGCCGCCAAGTCGCCGATGGCTGGAAGGTTGCGATGAATCGTTGGCAGACCATTACCGAAATGGTGATTGATTTGGATATCATCGATCACCTCTCCCAATACTGCGCAGAGTTTCTCATTCACGCCGCCGATGTCGAAGGACAATGTTCCGGAGTGGATGTCCCTCTGGTGGAGCTTCTCGGGCAGTGGACCGGTTGCCCCATCACCTATGCGGGGGGAGTTCGCGGTCTCGAGGATTTGAAGCTGATCAATGAAGCGAGCGCAGGGCACCTCGATGCCACTGTTGGGAGTGCACTCGATCTCTTTGGTGGTTCCGGGGTGACTTACGACGAGCTTCTTGCCTGGAATAGGCAATCTTCCGGTTAGCGTGACTTTCAGTTGGCGGGATGGAATCTAGGAGGTTAACCTAACCACTCGGTATGAAACTAAAGTTTTGTGGAGCAGCAGGAACGACGACAGGGTCGCAGCATCTTTTGGAGGTCAATGGTCAGCGGATCCTTTTGGATTGTGGTCTTTATCAAGGACGGCGAAAGGATGCCCACGAGGTGAATTGTTGTTTTCCTCACTTTGACCCGAAAACCATCGATCAGGCGGTGCTTTCCCACGCGCATATCGATCACAGTGGCAACCTGCCTAATCTCTCCAGCAAAGGGTTCGAAGGGAATATCTACGCCACCTTCGCCACCCGGGACCTCTGCTCGGTGATGTTGGCTGATTCGGCGAGGATTCAAAAGTCCGATGCCGAGTGGTTAAATAAGCACCGTCTGAAAGACGGGCTGCCACCGATCGAGCCGCTGTATACGCCGGTTGATGCTGAGCTTTGCCTCAGGCAATTTGTGAATGTGGGCTACAATCGAAAGCTCATGATCGCAAAAGGTGTCGAGCTCACCTTCATCGATGCCGGGCACATTCTCGGAAGCGCGCAGGTGATCCTTGATATTGAAGATGAAGACGATGGTCAAAAAAAGCGTCTTCTGTTTTCTGGAGATGTAGGCAGGGGAGGTAACGATCTTTTGCGTGATCCAGTGGCTGCCGAAGGGGTCGATTATCTGATTATGGAAAG
Organism: Akkermansiaceae bacterium; assembly: GCA_029253285.1. Taxonomy (GTDB): domain Bacteria; phylum Verrucomicrobiota; class Verrucomicrobiia; order Verrucomicrobiales; family Akkermansiaceae; genus SW10. The sequence continues at coordinate 5,255 of JAQWZU010000132.1, forward strand.
CACCTACGGAGGTCGGGAACATGAATTGGGAACCGGAGCTGATGACCGGGTGGCTGAGGTCTTGCAAGATGCCCTGAAAAAAGGCGGGAAGGTGATTATTCCGGCTTTCGCGGTCGAGCGAACCCAGCAGCTTCTTTATGTTCTTCATCAATTGTTTGAGAACGGAACCATTCCTGAAGTGCCTGTCTTTGTTGATAGTCCGTTGGCCGTCAATGCTACTGAAATTTTCCGTTTGCACCCCGAGTGCTTCAACGAGGAAGTTTATGATACTTTGTTTGAACGGAGTAATCCTTTTGGATTCGAGGGCTTGACCTTGATTCGCTCGGTCAGCAAGTCAAAGGAGCTCAATGCCGATAGTGGCCAGGCTATTATTATTTCTGCTTCCGGAATGTGTGAGGCCGGAAGGATTCTTCATCACCTCAAGAACGGAATCGAAGACCCCAAAAACACCATTCTCTTTGTAGGGTACTGCGCGCAGAACACCCTTGGTTATCGGATCCGCTCGGGAGACGAGACCGTGAAAATCTTCGGTAAGGAGTATACGCTCCGCGCCAAGGTCGAGATCATGGATTCCTTCTCCGGTCACGCTGATCATTCCGAGCTCATGGAATACTTCGACGCAATCAAAGGTCCCAAGAAAAAGGTTTGGCTGGTCCACGGTGAAGAGGACCGCTCTCTGGCTCTCTGCGAAGCCCTCCAGGCCGTTCATGATGGTGAGGTGAGTGTTGCCACGCTTGATGCGGAGGTGGAATTTTAGTGGTGGAACTGCACACATGTTCCTGGAAATGCCATCGTGTTTGTAGGGCGTTGAATTTTTTTCAAGGAACACATTGAACAATGATTGGACTAGAAGAAGGGGATATTAGTTGGGAGTTGGTTCTTGCATCAGGTTCACCCAGACGGCGGGATTTGTTGCGGGAGGCAGGATTGAGTTTCCAAATTAATTCACCGGATGTGGAGGAGCTGAAGCCGGGAGCTGAGCCGCCGCGTCAACTTTGTTTGAGTAATGCGGAGCTGAAAGCGAATGCTGTTGCCCGACAGGATCCGTTTTCTACGATCATTGCTGCTGACACCATCGTCACGCTGGGAGGGAGGGTTTTTGGTAAGCCGGTGGACCTGGAAGAGGCGGCGGGTAATCTACGAATGCTTCGAGGGCGGGTCCATGAGGTCATGACCGGAGTGGTGATTTATCACGACGCCGTGATGTCAAAATTCGTGGACACCTCTTATGTGAAATTTCGAAATTTCTCCGATGAGGTCATCGAGGAATACCTCTCGAAAGTCCCGGTGCTCGATAAGGCGGGTGGCTATGCCATCCAAGATCACGGCGATCTTTTGGTAGAGAAAATTGAGGGGGATTACGACAATATCGTCGGCCTGCCGGTTTCCTTGGTTCTCGACCAATTGGCTAAGATTGGTTTCCCTACTCCTACATCACCGAAAGTGAAATGACTGACGACGATCTTCCACCCCGTTATCCACTCATCTTGAATCCCAAGGCCAAGAGTGAGAAAGGGCGTCGTGCGCTGAAGTTCATCATGGCGAATGCCACCCGCTTCACCATATATGCGACTCGAAGTCGCGAAGAGGCCATTGAATTATCCCGGAAGTTTGCAGATGAGGGCGAAGAGCTGGTGATCGCGGCTGGGGGAGATGGCTCCTTGAATGCGGTGATTGAAGGTCTGGCAGGCTCGAAAACTGCGTTGGGAGTTTTTCCAACCGGGACGATGAATGTTTTTGCGAGAGAGATGGGAGTCCCGATTGCCAGGCTCGATCAGGCGATGGATATTATCGATAAGGGGCATCGCGAATCGGTGGATCTTTTCACGATGAATGGCGCGCCTTTCGTGCAAATGGCAGGCGTTGGTTTTGATGCCCAGGTCATAGAACAAACGACCTGGGAGAGTAAGAAAAGATTGGGGCCTTTGGCATACATGTTGACGACGGCCAAACTACTTAAGAGCAAACCACCCCGGGTGAATGTGGTGTGTGATGATGGTAGAGCGTTTCAGGGAGTGGCGATGTTTGTCGGGAACGGCGCTCTCTACGGTGGACAGTTCCCGCTCTTCCGTCGCGCTAATAATTCGGATCAACTTCTCGATGTCGTGATTTTCAAAGAGTCGGGATATCAGTTTGTAAGAGACACCTTGCGAGGCCTGGCTAAAGGAGGGATCGATCCGCAATCGCCCGGCGATAGTGTGGAATATATTCAAGCGGCCGGCTTAAAGGTGAGTTGTGAGGAAAGTGTTCCGGTTGAGGTGGATGGGGAGTTTTGGGGGAGGTCCAAAGAGATCGAATTTGCTTCGCTCGGGAGCAAGCTGGAGGTTCTCGCTCCGCAGGAGGTGAAGGAAAGTCGTTGGTATGCCCTCTTGCGAACTCTAAATCCATGGACACACTAAGATTGGCGCCATTGAAGGCGTTTCTTTTGTTGTGAACTACAAACCCTATCTCATCATCACGCCGGAGTTGATTCGTCGGGCGAATCGTCGGTGTGTAGGAAGGATGTTGCTTTTCGCAGTAGGATCATTGTCGGTATTTTTGGTGTTGTTTTTGTTCGGGTGGATTCTCATTGGCCTCTTCACACCAAACCGTCCGCTAACCACGAATATTGTTTTGAGGGCGCTCGCGATCGCGCTCACTTTTTTCTATCTGGGAATCCGGTATCTTCGTCGTCACGGACCACGAAATTGGGAGCGTATTGCGCAGAAGTCGGAGGTCCGGAGTGGTATGCGGATCGCCAGTCGGGGCGACTTTTACTATGTGCAAATGGGCGAGGCTGTTCTGGGCATAATGCTGGCTGGTCCCGATTGGATGGGCCGAATTCGAGAAGAGTTTGGTAATTTGGTTCCGGCTACACTTGAAAAGGCGAAATCATTAGAGGTTCTCCGACAAAACTTGGCCGCCCGTGAAGGTTGGGTTCCTCTGAAACATTTTGAGAGTCATCAGGACGAGATCGAGGAACTGGTTGCGTTGGAAATGATTTCGATTCGTGAAATTATGACCGAGTGGCACTTACACGTGACCCTGCAAGGCACGGTGAATCGTAACGAATCTACTTAGCCCGAGGGTGGGCCGCATCGTAGGCTTTACGGAGGCGTTCCTTAGTAACGTGGGTGTAAATTTGCGTCGTGGAAAGTGAAGCGTGCCCGAGGAGGGCCTGAACCGATCTGAGGTCGGCTCCGTGGTCGAGAAGGTGGGTTGCGAAGGAGTGACGGAATTTGTGGGGAGTCACCTTGAAGGCAATGGAGGAGTGTTGGAGATATTTATTTAGCGCGTTCCCAATGGAGCGGGTCGATAGGCGCTTTTGAAGTTTGGAAAGGAACAGAGGTCCTTGTTGGATTTTGGCGGCGCTTTGGTATTTCTGCATCGCGGTGAGTGCGTAGGAACCAATGGGGACGATGCGTTCTTTGGAGCCTTTCCCCATGACCTTGACGCATTCGTTCGTGGTATCGATTTGCTCAACATCGAGAGCGGCCAATTCGGCAAGGCGGAGTCCGGTGGAATAAAAGAGTTCGAGGATCGCCGCATCACGGAGCGGCATCCATTCGGGGGCCTGTTTTTCGAGGGGAAGTTTCAGGGGAAGAGCGAGAAGTTCTTCGATTTGGGCCAGGGTGAGAACCACCGGCAGTGGTTTATCTGCTTTGGGGAGCTCTACTTCAGCGACCGGGCTTTTTGGGTAGCCACGCCGGTGCACAAGGTATTTGTAAAAGGAGCGGAAGGCCGCAAAGCGGAGGCGGATGGTGCTTCGTTTTAACTCGGCTTTGAGTAGCTCAAAAAGATAAGCCCGGAAGTGATCAGCAGTGAGCTCACGCCAAGTAGTGAAGCGATCACCGAGCCATTCTCGAAAGAGGCGGATCGCAAGAGTGTAGTTTTCAAGTGTACGCGGAGAGGAATTCTTCTCCGTGCTCATGAATTCGATGAAGCTGTCGACTTCGCTGTCCGTCAGGCTGCTCAAGATCGGAGACTCTACCGGATTCCTGACTATTAGGGAATGTTAATTCTTTCCCTTCATTTCGTGAGAAGGATCGAAGAAGATTTTCACTTCGGCTTTCTTCGTCCCGAGCAAGTCCTGCGCGCGGATCAGAGCATCGCGAGTTGAGATGTTGGGATTGCTGGGCGCGTAGAAAAAGAGATTGGTTTCACCTTCTTCACGACGGCAGCCTTTTTGAAGGGTGCGCAGGACCCCTGAGCTTTTGAGCACTTTATAGACGTCCCGGGTGGCACCGGAGATGATGAGGTGACGGTCTTGCGAACGCACGAAGCGGATGAGATCTCGTAAGGCCATTACGCTGGTGGCGTCGAGGTGGTGGGCGTTTTTCAGCCGAAGGATGATGACCTTGAGATTCGGGTCGAGCATGAGCCTCTTCACTTGAGTTTGGAAGAGTTCGGAGGCGCCGAAGAAGAGCGCTCCCTCAACATGCACGATGGAAATTCCGGGCGTTTCTTGTCCGGTTTGATGACCTTTTTCGCGAAGCTCTCCTTGCTCGGAGATTTCGTATTCCACAAGGTGGGGGCGTGAAACTTTGCGCAGGAAGAGAAAGATCGAAAGCGAGACCCCGATGAAAATGGCCATGTAGAGCGGGGCGAGAAGAGCGGTGAAAAAGGTCACTAGCAGAACTCCGCCGTCCTCCGGGGTGGAACGAAGACAAATGCGGATATTCCGGGATTTGATCAGAGATGCCGCGACCGCCACGACGAGTCCTGCCAGGGCAGCTTTTGGAATGAAGGAGACTGGATTAGGGGTGATTAAGGCGAAAACGAAAATGGCAATTAGGCAAAATATTCCTGAGATAATGGAGGCGATTCCGCTTTTCGCGCCTGATTCAAAGTTGAGAGCAGAGCGGGTAAGTGATCCCGAAGCGGGCATGGCCGCAGTGAAGGCGCAGGCGATGTTTGCGAACCCTACCGACATCATGTCCTGATTGATCTCTGCTTTCTGACCGGTTCGGGAAGCGATGGATTTGGCCATCACGGTATTTTCCAGTGAGGCAAGAAATGCGATGGCCACCGCGACACCCAGGAGTGAGGGGAGGTCTCCCCAGAATCCGGCATCGGTGTAGTCAGGGAAGCGCAAATGAAGATCGGAAGTGGAAAAGGAGCCGAAGGTCGGCACTGCCGCAGCCCAACTGCCGCTAGAATGAGCCATGATGGCTGAGACCAGAGAAGCGATGGCCAAAGAAATCGCGAAATTCGGTAAAGCCTTGAGGTATCGCAAGAGAACGAGATAGAGGATGAGCGTGCCAAATCCCAACACGGCGGGCTGCCAGTAATAATGTGCGTTCGCTCGAATGAGCTCGGTGAACATCCCAAAAAAGTTGCTCGCTGGTTCGACTACTTCGGCAACGCCAAAAAGATGCTTGGCTTGATTGAAAATGATCAAGATCGCTGCGCCGGTGATGTAGCCGACAAGAACACTTTGGCTAATGTACTGCACCAGGTCGGCGGCCTTGAGGAGGGCTCCAATGATACAGATTACTCCGACCATTGCGACAAGGAGAGGCATGAGTCCGATTTTTTCCGCCTGGGTATATGAGCTGGCGGCAAAGAAGCTGAAAACCATCAGGGATGTGGCATTGGTCGGTCCCAGGATGGTGTGTCTCGACCCGGCAAAGAGAGGGGCGACAATGGCGGCAATCGCGGAACAAATAATTCCGTATAGGATAGGAAGTTCGGCAATCGCGGCGTAGGCCATTCCTTGCGGAACAGCCAAAAGCGCGACATTTGAAGAGGCTCGCAAATCAACCTTGAACCATGTTTTCCGGTATTCGCGGAGGCTGTGACGAAAGGGGATGAGTTGGAGTGGGTTCTCGGCAACCCATTGTTGAAACCCTCGGTAAGCGGAACGAACTTTCCGCCGGACTTGCCACTCCATGGATTAGATAATGCTCCTACAACCCGCTATCGGCAAGACTAGATTAGGCACTTCGGGTTGCTCTCTGAAACAAGATGATTCCGAGGCCAAGACAAATGATATTTGGGAGCCAGAGCGAAGCCAGAGAGGCTTCGAAATTCGCAGACTGCATTTCTTTGGCGAGAATGGTGAAGAGGAAATAACAAAACGCCACGAGGAGACTCAGGCCAATTCCCGCAGAGGATTCCTTTCGGCGCGAAGTCAGCGCCAGGGGGATTCCAACAAGACAAAGGGCGAGCGGGGCTAAGGAGAATGAATACCGGCGAATGGCTTCAAAGGAATACTTGTTCAGTGCTTCTTGATTTAATTCCTCGGGCGGATCGTTGAGCAACTCTGCGATTTGACCATTATCGAGATGTTTCGGTTTGGGGCGTCTTTTTTCATCCTCCTCGAGAGGGAGGGCCCAAGGTTCGATTTTGTCGGCCCAAGCAGATTGAAGATTTGCGTCACGATTATATTTTTCGAGGTAGGCTCCGGTGAGTCGAAGATCGATGCGATCCGAGCCGGGAATGATTTCGGCGGGGGGGACAACATGATCGGCATAGACGTAGGCCAAGGGAAGGGAGCCGGGGTTTTCATCGTCAATTTGATAAAAATGGAATCCCCGCAGGCTATTGTTCTTATCACGCTCCTCGATGTAGATCCGCTGTCCTTTCAGTCGGGACTGCACTACGCTGGGATCGAGAAGGCGGTTGGGATCGCTTTTTAGTTCATTATAGAGCATTTGCTTCAGGTTGCCTTTTGAGCGAGGGGAGACCGTGGCATTGAGCCACAGGCAGAGTATCGAGAGAGCCAGTCCAATTAGGATCACCGGAGCGGCGATGCGGACGAGGCTCATTCCGCTGCTTCGTAAGGCATTGATTTCCTGATCTCCCGATAGTCTTCCGAAGACGAGAAGGACGGCTGCCAGGAATCCCCAGGGGATGGTGAAGACGAGTGAGACCGGGAGAAGCTGTATCGAGAAGATCCAAAGAAAGGAAATCCCGGCACCTCGTTCGACGAGGATCTCGTGAATTTGCTTAAAGATATTTCCAAAGACGAGCACGCCGCTCAGAAGGACCACCGCAAAAATGGTCGTCGCCAGAACCTGGCGGATCAAATAGCGGTCAAATTTGCGAATCATCGTCTGGCAGGGAAGCTATACTTCATGAGGCTCGAGGTCGAGCGGGAAGGAGATCAGTAGCTCATTTGAAATTCTACCACTCATTCATTTGACCAATCCAAACTTCTCGGCCAACCTTGCCGCGGAGAGTGCTGCGTGCCTGGTGGTCGCCGCGGTTTTCAAAACCGTTGAAGCTCAATTCGGGCTTGGTGGGTTCAATTCCTTCCCTCTCCGCCACCTTTTTTTGCGAAGATTTCCTCTGGCTGCTCGTATCGCAATGATGAGATTTATTGCCTTTCTTTTTCTCGCTTTGGTGAGCTGCGATCAGTCTGAGCCTCTTGAAACGGGCGCGGATCAGGCCGTTTGGGAAAAACCAGACACCGAAAAGTGGGCGCCAATTCAATTTGGCGGCGAAGGGGCGGCGGAGTGGAATGATGGGGTGCTTCATTTTGATCCAGGCGTCGAGATGACGGGGGCACGCTACGATGGCCGGGTGCCGACCGTTCCCTACGAAGTGCGGCTTGAGGCCCGAAAGATTGAGGGGAGTGATTTTTTCTGCGGACTGACTTTTCCAGTCGATTCCCACGATGCTTGCGCGACTTTGATCGTCGGGGGCTGGGGAGGTGGAACCCTGGGAATCTCATCGATCGACGGGATGGATGCCTCGGAAAATGAAACGACGAGTTACCATAATTTCAAAGATAACCAGTGGTATGCCATCAGAGTTCGGGTCGAGAGTGACCGGATCTCGACCTGGATTGACGGGGAAGAATTGATCAATGTGGGGATTAAGGGACGGGAAATTGGCCTCAGAACCGGCTCCATTGAGCTGTGCGCTCCATTTGGGCTGGCAGCCTTTCAGACGGAGGCTGAATTCAAGGGGCTGGAATGGCGTTCTCTTGCTGATTAGGACTTGTCATTTTTAATTAAGCAGGGTAAGGCATCGCCCAACAACTTCTGACGTCAGTAAGGAGTGGGTTCTCCAACCCGCTCTTTTTGGTCTCAGGTACAATCGAATTTGCAATGACTACCGATATCGTCGCCCTCATCGAGTTCTACGAAAAAGAAAAAGCCATCGAGCGCGAACGCGTTGTCGAGGCCCTGGAATATGCCTTTTGCTCGGCCTATCGTAAGATGGTTCCCGGTGCTGACGCTATTGAGACCCTGAAAGCCGAAATCAACGAGCGGAAGGGAGATACCCGGATTTTGGCCCGTCTTCAGATCGTGGCGAACGACGATTATGTCGATAAGTTCAACGAAGTCCCTCTCGCGGTCGCCCAGAAAAAGGATGCGACAGCCGAAGTTGGTGGATATCTTGACTTTGATGTGACACCAAAAAACTTTGGACGCATCGCGGTGCAGACTGCCAAACAGACCATGATGCAACGTCTGCGTCAGGCTGAGAAAGAGAAGATTTACGATGAATTCAAAGACCGTGCGGGCGATATCGTGAGTGGGTCCGTCCGTCGTTTCGAAAAGAGCGATGTCATGGTGGATCTAGGCAAGTTTGAAGCTCGCATGCCCAGCCGCGAGCGCGTCTCCACTGAAGAATACAATGTGAGCGACCGAATCCGTTGCTACGTTGTATCCGTGGAAAACGAGGGTCGAGGGCCGGAGATTATTCTTTCCCGGAGTCACCCTAACTTTGTGCGACGCCTTTTTGAATCGGAAGTGGCTGAAATCTCCGACCGCACTGTGGAGCTACGCTCAGTCGCCCGGGAAGCTGGCTACCGCACCAAGGTCGCCGTCTTCACCCATGACGACAAGGTCGACCCGGTGGGTGCTTGTGTTGGTCTTCGCGGAGCACGCGTCAAAAATATCGTGCGTGAGCTTAATAACGAAAAGGTCGATATCATTCGATGGAATGATGACATCAGTGAGTTTGTTACCGAGGCACTCAAGCCCGCACAGGTTCGTAGTATTTCCCTCAACGAGGAAGATAAGGTTGTGAACGTCACCGTTGATGAAGAGGACTTGTCCAAGGCGATCGGTCGTCGTGGTCAAAATGCCCGCCTCACCTCCAAGCTGGTTGGTTGGGACGTGCAGGTCCGTAAGGACGAGAGTCAGCACGAGCAGTTTGAGGCTCGCGTGGGTGATGCCGCGTCGCATCTCGCCGAAGCCTTCGATCTTTCTCCGGAGTTGGCTGATCGCCTCTTCCGCGCAGGTGGAGTCACCGTCGACATGGTGGCGCAAATGCCAGCCGAATATATTGCTTCACAGCTCGAAACCGATCTATCAGTCGCTGAGAAAATCCTCGTAACCGCACAAGGCGGTGGAGAAGCACCTGCGGCTCCGGAAGAAGCGCCTGCGGCTGAAGAAGCGCCTGCGGCTGAAGAGACTTCGCCGGAGGAAGCAACAGATTCCGAAGCATAGACTCACCCCGTCTTTCCCGAATTCAACTTTTCCCTGACCCCCAAGTAAGACCCGCATTTCAGAATGGCTGACGATAAAAAGAATAAAGACTCCGAAGAGGAAGTATTGGACCTCTTGAGTGAGAAAAAAAAGCCCTCACGTCGTGAGCGGCAACGTCAGGAGGCGTCCAAGGTCCAGTCCTTGGACGACAAGAAGGCAGCGGCCCTAGATCTCGGGATTGAAGACGATAAGCCAAAAAAGAAATCCGTTCGGAAAACGGAGAACTCGGGCAAGGAGATCCTTCCTGCTATTTCCAATAAATTGGACGTGCCTGATGCGGAGTTTATCAAATCCGAGCCATTTGCGATTCCTGAGATTGAGAAGGAAGAGGAGAATACCGGATCTGTGGACGGGAATGTCATTAGTATCAAGCCTCCGATCATCGTCAGTGACCTTGCCGAAAAGATGGGGATGAAGGGATTCGAAATCATGGCCGACTTGATCAAGTTGGAAGTATTTGTTGCTCCCAACCAAGCGATTGAGCCGGAAATCGCGGAAAAAGTCTGTGAAGTGCACGGTTTCGTCTTTGAGCGCGAAAAGCGTGAAAAAGGAGGGGGGGTTCACAAGGAAGAGGAGGTTATTTCCGAGCCGGAACCGGAGGAAGAGGAGCCGGAGGAGCAGCTTGTTTTCCGGGCTCCCATCATCACCTTCATGGGGCATGTTGATCACGGAAAAACATCGCTTCTCGATTACATTCGGAAGAGTCGGGTCGCGGCCCGTGAAGCGGGTGGAATTACCCAGCACGTTGCAGCCTACCGGGTTGATCATGGCGGCAAGCCAATCACCTTTATGGACACGCCGGGCCACTCAATTTTCACCGAAATGCGCGCCCGGGGAGCCGATGTTACCGACATTGTCGTGATCGTGATCGCGGCGGATGACGGCATCATGCCGCAAACTGTCGAGGCGATCAATCACGCCAAGGCAGCAAAGAAAACAATCATTATTGCGATTAACAAATGTGACCTTCCTGCAGCTGACCCCATGCGTGTGCACACCCAGTTGATGGAGCACGAGCTGGTTTCGGCCGCCATGGGTGGTGACATCGAATCTGTCGAGGTCTCCGCTGCCACCGGCGCGGGAATTGAAGACCTTCTTGATCTGATGGCCCTGCAAGCCGAAGTCCTTGAATTGAAGTCCAACCCATCCGCAAATGCGCGGGCTTCGGTGATCGAAGCCAGCCTGAAGCCAGGGCGGGGGGCTACGGCCACTGTGATTGTGGAGAGTGGGACCCTGAAGGTTGGTGGTCCGTTTATTTGCGGTCCTTTTGCGGGTAAAGTGAAACTACTCATCGACGAACACGGGGAACAACTCAAGGAAGCCGGGCCATCTGTGCCAGTCGAGGTTCTGGGATTTGCCGAACTCCCAAACGTGGGGGACTCATTGGTTCAGATGGAAAACGAACGTGCCGCCAAGAAGCTCAGTGAAGAGCGTCAGGGTGAACTTCGTCAACAACGTCTCGTTCAACCCAAGAAAAGCCGTCTCGAAGACATGCTTTCCTTTGTGGAGGGCGGGCAGAAAGCGCAACTCAAACTCATCCTCCGGACCGATGTTCAAGGGTCAGCCGAAGCGATTAAAAAGGCTATTGAGGAAATAGAATCCGACAAGGTGTCTGCGAATTTCCTCGCGGCCGGTGCCGGCGCGATTACCGAATCCGATGTCCTTCTCGCCAGCTCGTCCGATGCCATCGTTCTTGGATTTAATGTAAAGGTTGAAGGAAAAGCTGTAAAATCAGCCAAGCGGGAAGGTATTCAAATTAAGTTGTTTTCCATCGTTTACGAATTGATCGACCAGGTTCGCGATGCGATGCAGGGAATGCTTGATCCGGTGATTCGCGAGACCGTCATTGGACGAGCCTCCGTGAAGCAAGTCTTCAAAGTCAACAAAGGCCGCGCCGCCGGTTGTGTGATTAAGAGCGGAAAGGTTTCCCGGACTTCGCATGCCCGCGTCCTTCGTGGGAAACAGCCGGTCTTTGATGGTAAGATGTCGACCTTGCGTCGCCACACAGAAGAGGTGGACGAAGTGAAAGAGGGAATCGAATGCGGTATCCGACTTGGAAGCTTCGACGACTATGAGGAGGGGGACGTTATCGAGTGTTACACTCTCGATAAGATTGAGCAGACTCTTTGAACGACCGCGGGTTCCATTTGGATTGCCTGCCAACCATCTATTAAATCATGCCCAAGAGACTTGATCGCGTCAATGAACTGCTTAGGCGGGAGATCAGCGCGGTGATTCAGCGTGATTTCGAGTGGAATGGCGCTCTCGTGACTGTCAGCGAGGTCGATGTCACCCAAGATCTTAAAGAAGCCAAGGTTTTTGTAAGCATTCTTGGAGGATCTTCTCCCGGGGTGATGGAGACTCTCTCTAGAAAGCGAGGATTCATTCAAAGCAAGGTCTCCAAGCGGGTCGTTTTACGAAATACTCCGGTTCTTTCTTTTCGCGTCGACGCCTCGGCTTCACGGGGAGTTGATATGGTGAATCTCCTGGATGAGGTGGCAAAATTGCCAACCGCACCTCCGGAAGAGGAGGAGTAGGGTCTAAACGCGTCCAAAATGCCCAGAAATAGGGGCTTTGGGAAAAAACATCTAGGAAAGCTGAATTTTTTGGAGATGGGTGTTTGACACAGGGAGCTCGGTTTTAGTTAAATCGCCGAAAGAAGTGGTAATCACTCCTTAAGCATCACAAACACAACGATTCCATTATGAGCGACGAAAATCAGCCGCCTAAGGCACCAGCACCAATGAAGAAGACTTCGGCGGTTTCTTTGAAGAAAGAGACTGTCCGTGTGACCCTCAAGCCCGACCCGGCCGGGGCTCCTACTCCTCCTCCGGCGCCTGCACCACCTGCGCCAACTATTCCTTTGAAAACAGCAGGAGCACCTGCCGCGCCATCGGCGCCCGCGCCTGCTCCGACAATTGCTCTCAAAACCGCGCCTGCTCCGACTACTCCAGGTGGCCCCTCAACCGTCCCTCTTGCCTCGCCAACGGCGACAGGACCTATCGGGGGAGCCGGTGGAACACAGCCTCTTCCACAGGCGACTGTGCAACTTCAGAGTACCCAGCAGCTTGGCGCACCCACTGCTCCGACAATGGCTGGAATTGGAACGATCGCTGCTGCTGCCGATGATGAAGAGGAGAACGACAACATTCCTACCATCCTCTCTATCATTTCCTTTGTCCTCAGCATCGCTGTTCTCGCCGTGGGAATCATGACTTGGACGTTAGCCAACGGGGAAAAGACCGGAGTCGCCAAGACCTTTGGCAGCCTCTTTGAGTAAACTTTAACGAATTAGTATTATGGCATTTCCTATTATTCTTTTGATTCTCGGCGCGGCTGTTGCGGCACTTCAGTATCTCTCAACCACGCTGTAAGAGTTTTCACAAATCATCCCATTTGAAGAAATGGGATACCTGCAAAGGGTGGCTCTTGACGCCACCCTTTTTGCGTACATATTCAGCGCATGGCTCTAACAATTACCGAAGATAACTTCGAGGCGGAGGTTCTCAACTCAGATCAGCCCGTCCTGGTGGACTTTTGGGCGGAATGGTGCGGTCCCTGCAAAATGATTTCTCCAATGGTCGACGCGGTTGCTACCGAGGTCGAAGGGACGGCCAAGGTCGGGAAATGTAATCTTGACGACGGTCAGGCTCTGGCCGCGAAGTACGGAATCCGCTCTATCCCAACTCTTCTGTTCTTCAAGGATGGGGAAGTAAAAGATCAAATCGTGGGAGCCTCTGTTACCCAGTCCCAGATCTCCGAGAAGCTGCAGGCACTTGCTTAAGCGAGCCCATCAGCTCAAAAAGAAACGGGAGGTCCAGAAGGATTCTCCCGTTTTCTTTTGGTGAGATGGTGGGAAATTAGAACTTCTTGCCGTAGGCGGCGTTTTCAAATCCTTGACCCAAACGTTGGAAGTCGCGACCCATGCCAACGAATGTATTGCAGGAAGAGAGAAAGAGGGAGGCGACAGCGGCGAGACCAATTATCAAGGGAAGTCGAAATTTCATTTTCCTAAAGTAAATCTGGCTTTCCCAGCTGACAAGTCATTATTTTTGGGCACATTTCAGACTCCCACCATCTAAGTAGCCAATCATTCCGTGAATTTCGAACTTTCCAGCGAATACTCTCCCAAGGGGGACCAGGAGCAGGCGATCAACAAATTGGTCAAATCCATTGAAATCGGAAACAGGCATCAAACGCTTCTTGGAGTCACCGGGTCGGGAAAAACCTTCACGATGGCGAATGTCATCGAGCGGGTGCAAAGACCCACGCTGATCATGAGTCACAACAAGACTCTCGCGGCCCAACTCTATTCGGAATTCAAAGCGTTTTTCCCAAATAACGCGGTTGAGTATTTTGTTTCCTATTTCGACTACTATCAGCCTGAAGCCTACATCCCGCGTTCTGATACCTACATTGAAAAAGACTCATCGATCAATGAGGAGATCGAGCGGCTCCGGCTCAGCACGATGGGCTCATTGATAACGCGGGACGATACCATCGTGGTGGCGAGTGTGAGTTGTATTTATGGATTAGGAAATCCCGAAGACTACAAGGACATGATGTTCGGTATCCGCCACGGAGATGAGATCGGGCGTGATGAGTTCCTCGGTTCGCTGGTAAGTCTACTTTTTGAACGGAACGATATTTCCTTTCTCCGGGGGAATTTTCGAGTCAGAGGAGATGTCGTGGAAGTTCGGCCGGCCTTTCTCGAGGAAACTGCAATTAGAGTGGAGTTTTTTGGTGACGAAATTGATCGCATTACATCCATCGACACTCGGAGCGGGCATGTGATCGATGAAATGGTTTCCTATGTGTTTTATCCCGCCAAGCAGTTCGTCAGTTCAAAAGACAAGTTGCGTGACGCCATGATCGCCATCAGGCAGGAACTCGACGATCGGATCGCGTGGTTTGAGAAAAACGGGAAACTTATCGAAGCCCAACGCATCCGTATGCGTACGGAATACGATCTCGAGATGATGGCGGAGATGGGATTTTGCCAAGGGATTGAAAATTACTCCAGACACATCACGGGACGCAAAAAAGACGATCGGCCATATACCTTACTAGACTTCTTTCCAGATGACTACCTGCTCATGGTTGATGAAAGTCATGTTTCTTTGCCGCAGGTTCGCGGTATGTTTGAAGGGGACAAAAGCCGGAAGGCGGTCTTGGTTGATCATGGCTTCAGACTCCCCAGTGCAATGGACAACCGGCCGCTGCGTTTCGATGAATACATGAAGATGACCAAGCAGAGGCTCTACGTCAGCGCAACTCCGGGGCCATTTGAAATCGTCAATTCGCGTCCCGATAATAAGAGGTTTATTCCGATCAAGGGGAGGAAGGATCCTGATTTCGATCCCAGCTTTGCCCGACGCCTAAGTGTCGAACCAAGCAGTTCGCTGGAGCCGGTTGAAGATTTTGATGTCAGCCTTGGAAGCCAGCAGTTGATTGTGGAGCAGGTGATTCGCCCGACCGGACTTCTCGACCCGGTTCTTACTCTCAGGCCTCTCAAAAATCAGATCGATGAAACTATCGAACTTTGCCGACAGCGTGTTGAAAAGAGTGAGCGCGTTCTTGTAACGACATTGACTAAAAAGACTGCCGAGGATCTGACGGAGTATCTTCAAGGCGTGGAGCTCAAAGTTCGCTACATTCATTCCGACGTGGATGCGATTGAAAGGGTTGAAATTCTGCGAGCTCTTCGCGCTGCTGAATTCGACATTCTCGTTGGAATCAACCTTCTTCGTGAAGGTCTCGACCTGCCGGAGGTTTCGCTGGTCTGCATTCTTGATGCTGATAAAGAGGGATTTCTTCGAAATGATACCAGCTTGATTCAAACAGCCGGAAGAGCGGCCAGGCATGTGCATGGGGAGTGTGTCTTATTTTGCGATCAGGTAACCGATTCCATTCAAACCCTTCTCGACGTGACCGAGAAGCGGCGATCCCTTCAAATGGCACACAATGAGAAGCACGGTATTACACCTCAAAGTGTGAAGAGGGCGGTGCAGAAAAGCCTGCATGAGCGTGAAATGGGAAGTAAGGAGGCTCAAAAGCTGAATACCTCCATGGTCGCTGATGATGAGATGATCTATAATGCTGTCGAGGTGATTCGGGAGATGGAGGAGGAGATGCAAAAAGCGTCATCTCGTCTCGAGTTTGAAAAGGCCGCTCATCTTCGTGACCAAATCAAGGAGCTCAAAAAGAGGGCGGGTATCGAGGAGCCCGACCCAAAACGGAAATCTCCGGTCGATTACCAAATTCCAGAAAAGAAGAAGTAACTCGAATTGTGGTATTTACGGGAGGCCTCTTTTGGGGCTAGTTGTCGTATGTAGTGAGCAATAATCCTCCAAGTATTTTCAACGACGTCCTGGGCCCGGTCATGCGGGGACCCAGTAGTTCTCATAGTGCCGCAGCCAATCGCATCGGAAGGCTTGCTCGGGATCTCGCTGGGGAACCGGTTAGGAAATTGGTGGCGCGCTATGACCCCAATGGATCGTTGGTGACGACACACAAAGACCAGGGAACCGACATGGGGCTCTATAGTGGAATTTTGGGGTGGAGTCCTGATGATGACCGGATGACCCGAGTCGATAAGGCTCTCGTGTCAGAAGGAATCGAAGTGGAGGTTCTTTATGAAAACTACGATGCTCCGCATCCCAATTTTTATCGATTGGAAATCACGGGTGAGAGCGGTGATGTTTATGCTCTGGATGCCATTTCTACAGGTGGTGGTATGATCGAATTAAAGGCGATCGATGGAGTGGCAACAGGTGGGATTGGAGACCTTAATTCACTTCTTTTCTGGTTTGATGAAGAACCAGAAATTGAAACTCATATCTTAGAAAACTCGGAGAAGAGCGAGTGGCTCCCTCGAATTGAAGGTGGCGGAATATTTAGGATCGATACACGGGAAGACTACTCGAACGAGAATGTGGCTAAGTTGGCAGAGTTTCTAAAGGCTGGAAAATTTAGAGCGTTGAAGGCGGTTTTACCCGTGCTTTCAAGGAAGGATTTAGCGGTACCATTTTCGAGATGTGGCGAGCTATTGAGTCATCCTCAACTCAAGGGGAAATTGCTCTGGGAAGCTGCTGCTGCCTATGAGGCAGAGCGTGGAGGGATTTCATCCACCGAAGTCATTCAACAAATGAAGCAATTAGCCGAAGTGATGGCGGCAGCGGTCACAAGCGGGCTTTCCGGAACAAGTTATCAGGACCGTATCCTGCCATCGCAGAGTCCGGGCATGGTTCAGGCGGAGGAGGCCGGGAAATTAATTCCAGCAGACATCAATAATCGCATCATTCGTTACGTCTCGGCGATCATGGAGGTAAAGTCATCGATGGGAGTGATTGTTGCGGCTCCAACCGCCGGATCTTGCGGTGCGATGCCTGGTGCGGTTCTGGCAGTGGCTGACGCGCTCTCGGTCAGCGAAGATGAACGGGCGAGAGCACTTTTGGTCGCTGGTCTGATTGGGGTATTTATCACCAAGGATGCCACTTTCGCTGCAGAAGAAGGCGGCTGTATGGCTGAGTGTGGCTCCGGTTCGGCAATGGCTGCTGCTGCCATTGTTCATTTGGCGGGAGGAAGCACCGATGAGCAAATCACGGCAGCATCGATGGCATTACAGAATAGTTTCGGAATGGTTTGTGACCCGATCGCTAACCGGGTCGAAGCGCCTTGCCTGGGTAAAAATGTCATGGCAGCCACCAATGCTTTATCATGTGCCAACATGGCCTTGGCTGGATACGATCACCTGATCCCTTTCGACGAAGTTGTCGTTGCGATGAATCAAGTGGCGAAACAAATTCCCCGCGAATTACGCTGCACAAATCTCGGGGGGCTTTCCATTACCCCGACTGCTGAAAAGATTGCCGAACGACTCAGCGGCTGTGGATCCGGATGCGGATGCGCGCCCACGACCGAAGATCAATCATCGGCTAAAGTCCCCGTGTAGAGATTTAGCGTGGGAGGTCGCAGAAAGCCTACCAGTGTCTGGTTTGAGTTCTTTGCGAAATCGACAGCAAGAGACGATGGTGCGGAAATTCCGGCAACAAAAGAGATTCCTGCCGCGAGCGATTTTTGCATCAGTTCAAATGAGATGCGACCCGATAGAAGGAGAAAGCAATCTTTCAATTCTATCGAGTCACGTAAGCTTTCTCCGATGACTTTATCGAGAGCATTGTGGCGCCCGATATCTTCGCGCAGCATCAGTAACTCCCCATCTTTAGAGAAAATCCCCGAGGCGTGAAGCCCTCCGGTTGCCTCGAAAGTGGCTTGGACCGAGCGCATCTTTTTCGAAGCCGCCAAAAGGACTTCGCGATTGAGCTCCAGCGTATATTCGATCGCGGGATGATTTTGAAGAATCGCATCGATCGTCGCTTTTCCGCACAAGCCACAGGAGGAAGCTGAAAATAAATGACGTGTTAACCTCTCCCAATCGCATTCATGATCATCATCGAGAAAAACCAGGGCGTGATTTTCTCTGGCTTCGAGGTCGATTCGTTTTACCTCATTTATGTCCGAAATGATTCCTTCGGTCATCAGGAAACCCAATACCAGAACTTCATCTTCTCCCGGAGTTCTCATTAAGACGGCGAGAGGTCTTCCGTCCACGATGACCTGGAGCGGTTCTTCCACCGCAAGATGATCCTGCACCAAGGAATCACCAGCTGGACTTAGTTTGTGAACTGAGGATTCTTTTGATCGGGGATTCATGACTGATGACGGAGAATGGTTCTAGTGTCGAACAACTTCAAGCCGGTAAAACGCCCGATCACCATGTGTGGAAGCGGCAATGAACCGGTAAGGCGTCTCAGTGGAGTCTGGAGTGATGATTGCCGACGGGAAATTGAAACGCTGGAGGTCATTATGTCCCGGGGAGATTTGATTTCCTGACACGATGGTGTTTTCGACGGCTTGCCGGATATTGAATCCGGAACCTTCTAGTTCGTGCCCATTCTCGACAAGTTGTTGGGCCCAACAGCCGGTTGTCGAAGAGAGGAGAAAAAACCCTGTCCAAAGCAGAGTCATGGAAACTTCCAGCAAACACGGAATTCAGAGGAAGTCCTCAGATCCCCAATTAGCATCCTTTCTTCATTTTCCATTTTGAATTTTGCCATCCGGCCCGGCTTTCGCTATGTCGAGCCCGTGAGAATTTGTGTTGTTGGAAAAGGTGGACGTGAGCATGCATTGATTAGAGCTCTTCGCGGATCCGAGAGTCAGCCTGAGGTCTTTTGTTTTCCTGGAAGTGAGGCCATTCACGAGATCGAAGGGGCCGGTAAAGTTGAGGCGCACGATCTTGAGTCGTTGATCAGCTGGATGACGGCTAATTCCATCGATCTTTGTGTCGCCGGGGAGGAAAGCTATCTCGTCACTGAAGCCGGATTAGCCAATCGCTGTAAGGATGTGGGGATTCCTTGCTGGGGGCCACCATTTGCAGCAGCCCAGATGGAGGCCTCCAAGGAATTCGCGAAGGAGTTCATGCAACGTCACAATATTCCAACCGGAGATGCCGCCGGTTGTGCCGATATCGACGAAGCTCAAGCTGCCATTGCCGGAAAATATCCCACCGTTCTCAAATTCGACGGGTTGGCCGCCGGAAAAGGGGTCGCCGTATGCCCAGACAAAGAAACAGCTGACGAATTTTTGAATGAGGTGATGGTGGAACGTCGCTTTGGTCCAGGACGTCTTCTCGTCGAAGAATGCCTCGTTGGCCCGGAAATTTCCATCTTCGCCGCAGTGAGCGGATCAGATTACCTCATTCTGACTCCGGCCCGTGATTACAAGAGAATCGGGGAAGGGGACGAAGGCCCAAATACCGGAGGGATGGGAGCTGTCGCCAGCAGAAGGCTTGCTGATTCGGAACTCATGAAGCGAATCGATGATGAAATCGTTGCTCCGACCGTCGCCGGACTGGAGAAGGATGAACTCAACTACGTTGGCTTCCTCTACTTCGGACTGATGCTGACCGAGAACGGCCCCAAGATCATCGAATACAATTGCCGCTTTGGAGATCCCGAGTGCCAGGCGGTAATGCCGCTCATTTCTGGTGATCTCGCTAAATTCTGCCTTGAGGGAGCGAAGGGCAATCTGCAACCCGAACTTCTAAGCTTCGATGAAGGCTGGTCGGTCTGTTGTATCCTCGCTTCGGCGGGCTACCCTGAATCCTCCCGTTCCGGCGATCTTATCTCTGGTCTTGAAAATGTCGAAGATGCTCGCATTTATCATGCGGGCACCAAGAAGCAGGGCGGTGGATGGGCCACCAATGGAGGACGTGTTTTGGCAATCGTAGCGGGAGGGGATTCCCGCGAAGATGCCGTGGAAAAAGCCCACGCGGAGGCCGCCAAGGTGCATTTTGAAGGAAGTCAGCGTCGGTCCGATATTGGACGCTTGCATTTCTAGTCGAAACAAAGGTATCGTCCCGCGCGAAGCGAATGAGTCTAGCTCTCGATCCCCAAGCCATCTCGACGGCCGTGTCCCGTCTGGCGGATTCAATTTTTGAAGCTTCAGCCGACGGCAATATTGATCTCGTTGGAATTCGCAGTCGCGGAGACGAAGTTGCCGAGCGTGTTTTTTGTCTCCTGAAGGAAAAAGGCGCCAATGTCCGGCTTGGAGTGCTCGATATTTCGCTCTATCGAGACGATTTCGAACATCTCCACGAAAACCCGAAGCTGCAAAGTAGTGAGATCGATTTCCCCGTCGATAACTCACACATCATCCTTGTCGATGACGTCCTTTTCACTGGCCGAACTATTCGAGCAGCCCTTGATGCGCTCTTCGATTATGGACGTCCGGGCTCGGTTCAGTTGGCTGTGTTGATTGACCGGGGGCATCGCGAGCTTCCAGTGGCGCCAAATTACGTCGGCAAGATTTTGGAAACTAATCGACTGGACCATGTGTTGGTCCGACTCAAAAACACTGATGGCGAAGACGCCCTCGAAATCACCTCTAAAAAGTAAGATCCTCAAACCATGGCACGCAAAGATTTCCTGGATATCGTCTCTCTCGACCGCGAGGAAATCATTCACCTTCTGGATCAAGCGAAGCCTTTCAAGGATCTCTTTACCCGTTCGGTGAAAAAAGTGCCGGCGCTCAACGGAAAGACCGTGCTGATGCTTTTCTATGAGCCGAGCACGCGGACCTTGTCCTCATTCGAAGTTGCAGCCAAACGGCTCTCGGCCGACGTGACGATATTTGACGTCCCCCATTCCTCGGTGACGAAAGGGGAATCTGTTCGCGACACCATCGATACATTGCAAGCCATGCGAGCCGATTACATCGTCGTTCGTCACCGACTTTCCGGCCAACCGGCAGCCATTGCACGGCAAACCGGCGCTTCCGTCATCAATGCTGGCGACGGCGCCCATGCCCATCCAACTCAGGCACTTCTCGATGCGTTCACCCTGCGGGAAGTCCATCCCGAACTGCCCGGAAAGAAAGTCCTGATCATGGGTGATATTCTCCATAGCCGGGTTGCTCGCTCAACCAGCACGATTCTGGATAAACTCGGTGTCGAAGTTGCTTACTGCGGACCGGGGAGTTTGGTTCCACACACTCGTTTCAAGCGCTTCACCAATTTCGATGAGGCGATGAGGTGGGGACCCGATGCTGTGTATCTTCTTCGCGTTCAGAAGGAGCGTCAGGAGGCGCCGTTTTACCCGAGCGACCGCGAATACCACTCGGTCTTTGGTGTCACCCAGGAGCGACTCAAGCGAATCAGCGAAGAAGGAATCTACGTCATGCATCCCGGACCGATTAATCGAGGTGTCGAACTTTGCGACGATGTCCTCGATTATGAACGTTGTCTCATCCCCCAACAGGTTGAGAACGGAATCGCCGCTCGCATGTCAGTGCTTTACGGACTCAAACCACAAACATCATGAATCTATTCTTAAAAGGGGGAGACGTCGCTACCGAAGATAATGCTCCAACCCGCGCCGATGTTTGGATCGTCGATGGGACCATCAAAGCTGTTTCCGTGATGGATGCACCCGAAGGTGCGCGCGTCATTGATTGTGCCGGGGCCGTGATCATGCCGGGCATGTTCGACGCCCACGTTCATTTCCGGGAGCCTGGACAGGAACAAAAAGAGACCATCCTTGATGGATCCGAAGCTGCGATCAACGGTGGTATTACCGGAGTTGTCATGATGCCAAACACCGCACCGTCAATCGACTCGGCCGCCGTCGTGAATCGAGTGATGGAAATTGGCAGGAAATGTCGCATTCCCATTCTCACTTCAGGTTGCATCACAGTCGGTCGTGAAGGAAAAGAGATGGCTCCCATCGCCGGAATGAAGGACGCTGGAGTTCTCATGCTCACCGACGATGGTGATGCTGTGCCTGACGCGGCATTGCTCAAGCGCGCAATGGAATATGGCAAGGAGTTCGATATGTTTTTCGCAAGTCACTGCGAAGATCCGCAGCTTGCGGGACTCCGCGCGCTCAATGAAGGACCTGTGAGTTATCGACTTGGGATTCAGGGAACGCCTGCCCTTGCCGAGGAGATTTGCATGGACCGCGATATTCGCATCGCACACGCCACCGGAGCGCATTTGCACATTCAACATGTCAGTTCAAAGATTGGCATGGAGACGATTCGGTGGTGGAAAGAAAAGGGAGCTCACGTGACCGCCGAAGTCGCTCCGCATCATTTGATGTTCCGCGCTGAGGATATTGGCGACTACGACACACACTATAAAATGAATCCGCCTCTCCGAACCGCCGAGGATAACGTGGCGCTTCTCGAGGGGTTGAAAGAAGGAGTCTTCGACCTCATTGCTACGGACCACGCACCCCATACTGAGTTTGAAAAATCACAAGCGTTTGTTGATGCGCCGAATGGACTCGTCGGTCTCGATCATGCCCTAATCTCTCTTTACGACCGATTTGTCGCCAATGGCGATTTTGGCTGGGAGCTCCTGGTAAAACGATACTCCGCCGAACCTCGTCGCATGATGCGTCTCGATGTCGCAGAAGTTGCCGAAGGCAAACCAGCAGATCTTATTGTCTTCGATCCCAACAAGGCCACGACGGTCTCGAAGGAGTTTATGAAGTCCAAAAGCTCCAACACGCCCTTCCTCGACAAAACCGTCAAAGGTTCCGTGGAAATGGTTGTTCTTGGAGACGAGATTCTCCTAGAGCGCTAATTTAGCAACCGCTTGTAAAATTGTCTCAGTTTCAGCGAGACGACCGGTTCCTTTGTAGCCACAGGCGAGGTCGCCCTCGGCGGGATCGATAAATTGCACCCCATCCCCTTTGAGGGTTTCGAGATTACGCACGGAAGCGGGATGATCCCACATTTTTCCATTCATGGCCGGAGCGATGAGAGTAGGGGTGGTGCGAGGTAAGGCGAGATAGATTGCGGAGAGAGGATCAGGTGCGATGCCGTTGGCGAATTGCCCCATCGTGTCGGCACAGGCCGGAGCAACCAAAAAGAGTTCGGCATTATCGGCCAATTCAATGTGACCCGGTTTCCAGGAATTTTTTTCGTCCTCCAGTGAAACCAAGACAGGATTCCTTGAGAGAACCTGCAGAGTGAGCGGCGTGATGAATTCGGTCGCCGCCTTGGTCATGACACAATGAACCTGATGGCCTTCCTTGGTTAGTTGGCTGGCAAGGTCGGCGGCTTTGTAGGCTGCGATTGATCCGGTGATGCCGAGAACGATATTCATTTGAGTCGGGCCACGCGTAAACGCTCGGCTAGGATTAGGGATTTAAAATTGAGGTAATCTTCCTCGCGGGTTGCGGAGAGGAGTCGATAGGAGTATTTCGGCCAATGCTCCATTTCTTCGAGGGCGTTCTTCATCCGAAGAGCAATAACATCTTCGGCGTCGGTGCCGCGTCCGGTCAGGCGCGCACGCAATTCGGTTTCGCTGGGAGGCATCACAAAAAGATCGATGAGAGCCGCCTCAATCGCCGAGTCACAACAGCTCCGGACCTGATCCGCACCCTGAACATCGATATCCATGACCACGTCGCGTCCTTTTGAGACGAAGTCAAGAACCTCGGATTTCAAAGTGCCGTAGTGATTCCCGTGAACTTCGGCATGTTCGAGAAATTCCCCGGCTTTAATTCGGGCCTGGAAGTCGTCTCGATCCAAAAAATGATAGTCCCGCCCGTCCACTTCGCCTTCACGCGGAGGCCGGGTGGTGCAGGAAATCGAATAGTGCGCTTCATCTTCATCCGAGAGTCGACGACAAAGAGTGGTTTTCCCAGATCCTGAGGGACCGGAAACCAGTAGGAGAATACCTGTGCGGGAAGTCACGCCCCAAACCTAGGGGCCAGATGGCGAGTGTCAATATTCCCGCTTTTGTAGATGACCCGAAAGGCTGAGTGACTAGAGTCTTCACATGCCCGTTGTGGAAGTGATGTCCGAGACCCTGGCCAGCCAAGTGGCTGCCGGTGAGGTCATCGAACGTCCTGCCAGCGTGATTAAGGAATTAGTGGAGAACAGCATCGATGCAGGAGCTCGTAAGATCGAAGTGGAAATCCAACGCGGCGGAATTGCTCTCATGCGGGTGCGGGACGATGGCTGCGGAATGAGCCCCGATGATGCCGCTCGATCTCTTGAGAGACATGCCACCAGCAAACTTCGGAGTTCTGATGACCTCAATGGCATTCTGACCTTGGGATTTCGTGGAGAAGCTTTGCCTAGTATTGCCAGCGTTTCACGTTTCACCATGACGAGTCGCGAAGCAGATGCGGTGGAAGGCACAGAAGTTCGTGTCGATGGCGGAAATGCTCATGACCCGCGCGCGATCGGGTGTCCGGTTGGGACGAGTATCGAAGTTCGCGATCTATTTTTTAACGTCCCGGCTCGTAAGAAGTTCCTGAAAGCGGAATCAACCGAAGCCGCCCATATCGAGCATCAGCTGAGACTCCATGCTTTGTGTACTCCGGAAATTGGTTGGGTTCTGCGCAAAGACAACCGCGTGAGTTTTGACTTACCTGCAACTGCCGATCGACGGGTTCGAATCGAAGCGATGACAGGTGCGGAGTCCGGGCGATCTCTGATCGAAGTGCCGCGCTACGAAGAACGAGGACTGGTGATCGAAGGCGCTGTTCTTCCCTCTGACTTCGCTCGACGTGGACGAAAGCACCAATATGTCTTTCTCAACGGACGCCCGGTGGAGGACTCGGTGATTTCCCGTGCCTTGCGCGAAGCTTTTAAGGGTTCGCTCAGTGAAGGTCTTCAACCAGCGGCCTGGCTCTGGCTTACGATGGACCCAACGCTCGTTGATGTGAATGTCCATCCAGCTAAGCGCGAAGTCCGGTTTCGCGATACCTCACAAGTTCGGATTGCCATTATTGACGCCGTGGAGCGAGCGTTGTGCCCTGGGGAAGTGATCAAGGAGGTCGTAATTCCGCCACCGCGAGTGTCGACACCATCCGAACCGGTAATCGCGCCGGTTAAAGAAAGCCAGGAATCGTCTGGCCAGCAAGCGGTAAAGTCCAAGCCCGTTTGGCACCACGAATCGCAGCCTGAATTGGATGTTCAGGAAGAAAAAGTTTTCAAAGGGCCGCAGTTTCGAGTCATCGGAGCTCTGTCCAGTCTCTACGCCCTGCTCGACGGGGATGAGGGGTTGGTTCTACTTTCTCCGTCGAGCGGACGCGAACGAATCATCTACGAAAAGCTTCTCGCCAAAGAAGAAGGTATTGCATCCCAAGGTTTACTTGTTCCGGTGCTGCTTGAACTCGACGCCCGGGATGTGGATGTTTTGATGCGTCATCAGGAACATTTTGAAGATGCTGGTTTTTCTCTGGAGAGTTTTGGTGGGAATACGGTTCAGATATCCGGGATTCCCTCTTTCTTAAAAGTTGGTGAAGCGAGAGCCTTTCTCACTGATCTTGTGGATTCCATCATAGACCGTGAAGGAACAGGCCGAGTCAAACGAATGGCCTACGAAGGATTCGCCGCAAAAGTCGCTGAGGCCGGAGTGAAGCAAACGAGTTGGCAGTTGAGCGAAATCGACGGGCTTTTGGCTGATCTCTTTCAGTGCGATCTTCCATACTGTGATCCGTCCGGTCGACCAACATTGGTGCAGATTTCCCACCAGGAACTCGAACGAAAATTTGGTAAAAGCTGATGCCGGTTTGTGTCGTCATTCGCAAACAGCAAGAAGCTCTTCAACTCAAGGAACTCGGAGTTACCGACCAACGTTGTTGCGATTATTTTTTGGAGCAGGCTTGAATTTCGCTCTCGCAGGCATTCGCAGGAAACACAAAACAGGAGAGTGGGGGAGACGTGGCTTGATCGCCCTGCTCTTGATTCGTCTCGGACTCGCTGGCCCCCTTGCCTCCAGGTTTCTTTCGAGCCTCCCAAAAAGCTCTGAACTCGAAGAGGAAATCTCCGCGAGTCTGCCGGATAATCTGCGCCTCGTTTTTGTGAACCGCGCCAGTGGTAGTAGCCTTGAAATCAAGGTCGAAAGCGATGCTGCAGGCGGAAAAGAAACTCTTCCGCAGCTGAAGGGAATCATCAGAAAGCGGGAGAATCAAAAACGCGCGTCCGATTAAGAACGCATCTCGTCATCGAGTAGGCGATTCTTCTTTGTGATGTTCAGCGTAATGCTTGCGGAGAAAATCGCGTCCGAAGTCATTTTTGAGATCACGCCAAACCAAATGCGCGTGGTTTGCATCGTTCTGGGTGTTGGCGTATTCAATCAGGAAATCCGGTCCCTGAATTCGGAAATAATGCGCCTCGCCGCGCTTCAATGAACCACCCCAGGCGAAATGCATTTTTTTACGCTGCACGGTGTAGATCTTACGAAGCGCATTATTGGTGAGCTCCTGGCGCTTTAGGCTCGCGACCGTTTCGATGATTCCATAGAGGCGCTTCATTTGCTCGCCGTCAAATTTTGAGGTAATCACTCCGGCTTCTTCCTGAGCCTTGGCCACGCTATCTTGCGCAGTAAGAATTTCTTTCGGAGGCTTTGCTGAAAAAACCGGCGAGAGTTGCGCTTCGATCAAGGACTTGGCGAAAGAACGAGCGAGATCTTCAACCTCTCCGAGAGGACGCATTCCCTTCATGGGACCTTTTTTAAGCTCGGCAGGATTTGTTCCAAAGAATGCCGGCATTCCGAGAACCTTGTCACCGGCCAGAGTGAAGTTCAGCGACAAGTGGTGTCCTTCAAAACGCCAGCCCCAGGGTTTTTCCCCAGTAGGATCTCCGAAAATAGAGATGAAGTATTTCTCGGCATTTCGTTTTTCGGGATCTTCGCCGCGGTCAGCGAGAACTTGCTCAAGAGTCATGATTTGGGTCGCGGTCAGAAGTCCTTTTTGGGTTAAGCCGGTTCCCAACAGTCCGAATGCGAGATGCTGTTGATGCGGACGCAGCGTGCCAAAGCGAATGCCTTTGCGGTCGTTCATCGGGATGAAATGCCAGTTTTGGCGCTCTCCGTTTTTGAATTCGAAAGTCGCTTGTTTCTTTTGAGCGGCATTCAAAGTGGAGAGAAATCCCGTTGCGGCATTCTCCATATCTTCGGCGGCATCGTTCAGATGACCTTCGTGTGCGAAGCTGCTCGCGACGGTTAGTGCTAATATCAGTGGTAATTTCATGGAATTAGAGACTTAGAATACTGCGCGCGACGGTGAAATAAATCACCATTCCTGAAACATCTACCACAGTAGTAATAGCGGGTGCTGCAATGACGGCGGGATCGAGTTTAATAGCGCGCGCGCCAATCGGCAGCATCGCGCCAATCACCGTCGAGGTTGCGACTTGTGCGCCCAGAGCGATCGCCACAGTAAGTCCAAATTTCGCGAAGCTAATATTGCCAGGCAGACTAAAGCCAAAGGCCGGCGGTCCGAAAACGGCCACAATTCCGATAAACACCGCCAAAAGCCCACCCAAGAGAATTCCTAAACGCAATTCTTTCCAGATGACGCGTCCAGTGTCTTCGCGGTCGAGTTCACCGAGGGCCATGGCGCGAATCACCATCGTTGAGGCCTGACCACCTGTATTTCCGCCAGCCGCCACGACCATAGGCAGGAACAGGGACAAAAGATAGACGTCGATGAGGGTCTGCTCGAAACGCATCATGACAAATCCCGAAAGAATGGCCAAAAGCGCCAGGATTAAGAGCCAGCCGGCACGACGGCGAAAATGCGTGTAAAGCGCTGTATTTAAATAACTCTCTTCGGATTGTTCTCCGGAAATTCCGGCAGCTTTCTCCATATCCTCGGTGGATTCTTCCTCGATAATCTCAATCGCATCATCGGCGGTGATCACTCCGAGAAGTCGGTTCGATTCGTCAACAACAGGCAGTAAAACGAGGTCGTAACGAGAAAGCATATTAGCCGCTTCTTCCTGGTCGGCTGATGCGAGAATGCTTTGGTCGTCTTCGGTTAGGACATCACGAATCAGCGTATCCCAGGGATTGAAGGCTAAATCGCGGAGGCGAATTTTGCCGATAAGTCGTTCATTTTCATCGACCACAAAAATCCGGGCCATGGTCTCGGTGGATTCAAGATCGGGCCTTAAATGATCGATAGCATCCTTAACCGACATGGTTTCGCGGATTCTTGCGACCTGAGTCGTCATACGCCCACCAGCGGTGTCTTCGCCGTAGCGCAAAAGTGTGCGGGTGTTGTCTTGTTGCTCCTCGTCCAGCAATTCGATGAAATCCTTTCGCTTGGATTCGCTGACGTCCTGGAGAATGTCGACTAGGTCATCGTCAGGGATCGCTTCGAGCATTTCCCGTTGTTCGTCGGGCTGAAACTGATCGAGCGTTTCCTCAACAAGAGTATCAGGGATTTGTGCGAGAACCTCGGTGAAAGCCTCGCTGCCGAGTGTATCGACCAGGAAGCGCCGGGTGCCTGCGTCCTGGTCCTCGTAAAGCTCAGCCAAGTCGGCTGGATGAAGGCCTTCACAAAGAGAACGCGTCAAATCGCTGTTACGATCGGCGATTGCCGATTCAGCGTTTTCCAGGATTTCTGACAATTCCTCTGACACGGCGGGAGACTGAGTGAAGAGTCCCAATCGGAAAAGCGCGAACTTACTGGAGATTTAGGTAAATCCCCACAACACCGTGGATCCGCCCCATTATAACTTCACACAATATATGTAATGCGGAGTGACTCAGTGGGCGGGTGGTAGCCCGCTCGGTTACTTAAGCTCCCAGAATCACCGCATTCGCAGCTGCGTATTGTTTGGCGTGCGTCAGGCTGACCAAAATTTGCTCAACTCCGCGCTGCTTCGCATATCCTCTCGCGTCTCCACGCAATTGAACTTCAGGCTCCCCTGACTCTTTTCTGAGGATCTCCATGTCCAGCCAGCCGATCTCTTTTCCGATTCCGGTCCCAAATGCTTTTGCGATCGCTTCCTTTGCGGCAAATCTGGCGGCTAGATGCAATTCAGGCATCTTTTGTTTCTGGCAGTATTCCCGCTCTGATTTTGTGAATACACGACTCAGGAACCTTTCCGAAAACTCCTCGAGCGACGACTTTACCCGATCGACTTCTACTACATCAATGCCGATCCCGATCACCTTCATCTTATTCGTTGGGTCCCGAATACTGGTCCATGGCGTTACGCATCTCCTGCACCGCTTCACGAAATCCAATGAAAATCGCCTTGGACACCAGGGTGTGGCCGATGTTGAGTTCTTTTAAGTAATTTACGGTAAAAACCTCGCTAAGGTTATTTAGATGAATACCGTGCCCTGCGTTTACCTGTAATCCAAGTGAGTTCCCCAGTTCTGCTCCGCTTTGCAGTCGCTCAAGTTCGGCCAGGTGCTCCTCACCGGTGGTCAGGGCAAAAGCTCCGGTGTGTAATTCGATCATTTCGGCTCCCAATTGAGCGCACGCACGGATTTGATCCGGCTCGGGATCGATAAACAGACTCACCTTGATTCCGGCTGCCTGAACGATTGAAATCGTTTCCCTCAGCGACTCAAGATGCCCCGTGACATTGAGCCCGCCCTCAGTCGTGATTTCCTCGCGGCTCTCTGGAACAATACACACGAAGTCCGGGTTGAGCTCGCAGGCAAAATTACGCATTTCCCTCGTGTTCGCCATTTCGAGATTCAGCGGAAGGTCGATTTCACGTCGGATTTCCCACGCGTCGGCGTCCTGCATGTGTCGGCGGTCCTCCCGGACGTGGATCGTAATGGAATCCGCCCCGCCCGCTTTTGCTTCCCACGCAGCCTGTAAAACCGACGGCTCCACGATGATCGCATCGGGATTCAAGGCATATCGGGCCTGCCGCAGCGTGGCTACGTGGTCAATATTGACGCCGAGGAGCAAGGACATGGCTGAATTTAGTGCTTAAAGTGACGGTGGCCCGTGAAGACCATCGCGATTCCAGCTGCGTCGGCTGCGGCGATCACTTCTTCATCACGGATAGAGCCCCCGGGCTGAACACAAGCTGTCGCTCCTGCTTTGATCGCGGCATCAAGGCCGTCGGCAAATGGGAACATAGCGTCTGACGCGATGACGCTCCCTTTCAGCGAGAGCCCCGCCTCCTCTGCTTTCCAAACGGCGATCCGCGAGGAATCAATCCGACTCATTTGTCCGGCTCCGATTCCCAAGGTGCGATCAGTTGAGCCAAAGACAATCGCGTTGGATTTCACATGCTTCACCACACGCCAGGCAAAGCGCATCGCCATCATTTCGGCTTCGGACGGCGGACGTTTGGTGACCACTTTGGATTCAAGATCCTCCAGACCCATCACGGCGTGGTCTTTATCCATTACCATGAGGCCGCCCGGTGACGAGCGTATGATCGGTGCCTTGCGATGATTCTCGTAGCCCTCTTCCAGCTTCATGAGGCGCAGGTTTTTCTTCTTCTGCAAAATAGCCCGGGCGTCGGGCTCGTAATCAGGCGCGATGATGACGTCGGTAAAGATTTCTGAAATGACCCGTGCGAGGTCTTCTGTGATGGGACGATTGCAAACAATCACGCCACCGAATGGAGCCTGCCGGTCGGTTTCAAATGCCTTCTGCCAGGCTACGCGGAGGTCCTTATCTTGTCCCACTCCGCAAGGATTGGTGTGCTTGAGAATCCCTACAGTTGGACGCCGGTAGTCAAGGATGAGATCAGCGGCCGCTTCGATATCAAGGATGTTGGTATAGCTTAATTCCTTGCCCTGAAGCTGTGTGAAGCATTCTGAAAAATCCCCGTAAAGGCGGGCTGCCTGGTGCGGATTGTCTCCGTAGCGCAATTCACGGTCGAGCGGATGACTGATGGAAACATTACAAGCTGTCCCTTGATCACATTTGCCAAGGAAGTTGGAAATCGCGCTATCGTAATCGGCGGTGCGTCGGAAAACTTTAATTGCCAGCTCTTCGCGAAGACGAAGCGTGGTGTCCCCTTCATGCTCGCCCAATTCCGTGAGCACGCGTGAGTAATCCTCGGGGTCAGTTACCACGGTAACCGCGGAATAATTCTTGGAGGCACTGCGCAGCATCGACGGCCCACCGATGTCGATATTCTCGATCGCCTCTTCCAGAGTGACGTCTTCTTTGGCGACTGTTTGTTCGAAGGGATACAAATTCACCACGACGAGATCGATGGTGGGAATGTCATGTTTGCGGGCCTGGGAAATGTGATCGTCACTGTCACGACGTTGCAAGAGTCCTCCGTGAACCTTCGGATGAAGTGTTTTTAGGCGGCCTTCAAAAAGCTCGGGCGCTCCAGTATATTCCGCAACATCGGTGACGGGGATTCCAGCCTCGCGGATTGCGGCGGCCGTGCCTCCGGTCGAGAGAAGTTCAACCCCATGCTCTTCATGCAGGGACTTTGCAAAATCAACTAATCCGGATTTATCGGAGACAGAAAGGAGCGCGCGTGAGATCGCCATAATTTAAGTGTGGTTTGAGACCGACTTGGCCCGCCTGAATGGCTATTCCAGCCCCCCATGTGGAGCAAGCGTTAATTGGGATGAGGAATGTGAATAACTTTCACTTCTGAGTGATTTTTCTTCGTAGCCACTCCATAATCCAATCAACCTGTCTCCTATGGGTAGGATCGGGTTCGATCTGTTCGATTCTTTCGAATTGTTCACTGATTAATTTCCATTCTTGTTTGGAGAGCAAAGATGCCCCGCCAAATAGGTGTTACCGCCCCTCCTAGTTGGTGATCACCTCTCCCCTGCGCGATTGGTTGTGATTTTGTCCAGGTTTTTCAATCTCCTGCAGGTTTCAGGCGAAGAACCACTGCTCTTCGCGATTTGAGAGGAAAAGCCATGTTCAATTCAGCTCAGCTGGGCTACCAAGGCCGCCAGCACTGATGTTTGAACTTCTTTCTACAGATCCCGACTGCAAGGCCCGCCGGGGGCGGCTCACCACGCCGCACGGCGTTATCGAAACCCCTATCTTTATGCCTGTCGGCACACAGGGTTCGGTCAAGACGCTTCATCCGGAGGATCTTCATGCAATGGATGCTCAGATCATTCTCGGAAACACCTATCACCTCTGGTTGCGACCCGGAACTGAGGTGGTCGCAAAACTCGGCGGACTTCATGGCTTTACGACTTGGGACGGTCCCATGCTCACAGATTCGGGCGGCTTTCAGGTCTGGTCCCTCTCCAAGATCCGTAAGATTACCGAAGCCGGCGTGGAATTTCGCAGTCACCTTGATGGCTCCAAGATGATGTTGAGTCCCGAGAAGAGTATGGAGATTCAAGCAGCTTTTGGTTCTGACATTGCGATGCTTTTCGACGAATGCCCGCCCTACCCGTGTGAGCGGAAGTATGCTGAGGAATCGACCGATCTCACCACCCGCTGGGCCAAGCGCTGCAAGGCTTGGATAGAGGAACACAAACCTACCAGCGGCGAGGGACGGCAGCTTCATTTCGGAATCGTGCAAGGCAGCGTCTATCCTGATCTTCGGGAAAAGTCCGCGAGAGCCCTTGTTGATCTCGATTTCGACGGATACGCCATCGGTGGAGTCTCCGTGGGCGAGCCCGAAGAGGAAATGTTCGCTGCGATTCAGAATGCCGAGCCATTTCTGCCTCAGGACAAACCGCGATACGCCATGGGACTCGGCACCCCGACCCAGCTCCTCGAAATGATCGGACAGGGCGTCGATATGTTCGATTGCGTTCATCCGACCCGCTGCGCCCGCCACGGACAGGCCTTTACGCCCGATGGCCCGATTCACATTAAGAACAAAGAGTTCGAATTCGACGTCTCCCCGCTCAGCGAGGACGCCCACCCTCACGTGGCCCGTTTTTCCAAAGCCTTCCTTCGCCACAGCTTTCGCGCGGGAGAGATTATCGCTCAACGGGTTCTTTCTTTTCATAACCTTCATTTCTACCTCAAATTAATGGAGAATACCCGCTCTGCCATTGAGAAGGGGCGCTTTCGGGAGTTCCAAAACGACTTTGTCTCCCGCTACACCGCGAAGAAATCGAAGCCAAATCCTTGAAAACTCGCGGTTTAGAATTGCTTTTCATAAGTAATCCTGATTTCTACCTCCCCTTCACTGCTGGTCGCACGAAGGCCCTGAATTGAACGACTTTCTCAAAATTATATGAACACCTACTACCTCCTCGCTGCCGACGGGCAATCCGGATTCGAAGCATTCATTCCGATGATCCTGATCCTGATCATCTTTTACTTCATCTTGATTCGCCCACAAACCAAGGCCCGTAAAGAGCTGGAGGCGCGCATCGCTTCAATCAAAAAAGGCGACAAAGTCATTACCACCGGAGGTCTTCACGGACTGGTGCATCACGTTTCCGACAAGACCGTCACTCTCAAAGTGACTTCCGAGGGAGCGCTGATGAAATTCGAAAAACCATCGATCCAAGTGGTTAACAAGGCCGGCAAGGATTCCAAGAACGTCGAGGAGACTCCCGTTGAGGAAGAAAAACCCCAAGACTAATCTCCGTTTCTTTTCTATTTGTTCTGCCCGCTCGAGGGCACTCAGCCGACATTCGTTAGGTCGGCCCTAAAAAACTTCCCAATCTCTTTCTGCAATTCCCATGGACCTATCCCACAGCCCACTCATTGTCGTTCTAGCAGGTATCGCCATCGTTGGCCTTATCTTCTGGTATGTCGCCACCGAAATTGATCGTCGAAAGCGTAACGTTGGAACTGGTGCCATCGCCCTGGTGATCCTCCTCTGTGTCGCCGCGATCTACCCGCCCGAAGACAAGCTCAAAGGTGGAATCGATCTTGTTGGCGGATCTTCCTTCATCGTGGAGATTCAGCCGTCGACCAACGAGGAAGGAAAAGAACTTCCCGTGAGCGAAGAGGCGGTGCAACAGGTGATTTCGACTCTCTCAGATCGCCTCAACGGGAGTGGACTTGCCGATAATCTCATGCAGCCACTCGGTGAGAATCGGATCATCATCGAAATGCCCGGTATCGAACCCGGTGACAGTGACCGGGTGCGCGACATCATCGAACGGACGGCTAAGCTTGAGCTGAAAGAAGTGCACCCTCAAAGTAGTTCTCTGGCACCTCAGATTAAAGCCGGAGAGGCATCTCCTCCGGGCTTCAAGCTCTATACCTTCCCCATCCTCGATGACGATAACAAGAAAGTTGGTGAGCGGCCCATGTTGCTCTCCCGCCGTAATATCGTTGGCGGTGACAAGGTTCAGACCGCCAGTGCGGTCCCGGGACAATACGG
This sequence comes from Akkermansiaceae bacterium, assembly GCA_029253285.1. Lineage (GTDB taxonomy): Bacteria > Verrucomicrobiota > Verrucomicrobiia > Verrucomicrobiales > Akkermansiaceae > SW10. The sequence continues at coordinate 39,256 of JAQWZU010000132.1, forward strand.
TGTCTTGAGTGTCTTGCTGACTTCGGACGGCGGAAAGCGAGTCCGCAACGTCACTGAAAAAATGACCAAAGGAGTGGACCGGATGGCCATCGTTCTCGACGGGGAAGGATTGATTGCTCCGACGGTTCAAGCAAACCTCAGCCGCAATTTTGTGATCTCAGGGCTGGATGGACAAGAGGAGGTTCGCCAGATCGTATTCGCGCTCAACAACCCGCTTCGTAACAGCTTGAAGATTCTCTCCGAGCGCACGGTGACACCACGCTACGGAGCAGACGTCGTCCGTCAGGGTATCACAGCAGCCATTGCCGGTCTTATTCTGACTCTTATCTTTGTCCTAATCTACTATCGCTTCGCTGGAATTGTCGCACTGGCTGGACTCTGTGTGAATATCCTCATTCTTTTCGGAGCCATGGCGATGTTTGGAGCGACTTTCACTCTCCCCGGAATTGCGGGGATCATCTTAACAATTGGTGTCGCGGTTGATGCCAATGTTCTCATTTACGAACGATTGCGGGAGGAGATGTCCGGCGGCAAATCGCTGGGGAACGCGCTCAAGGCGGCCTACGAAAAAGCCTTTACCGCGATTTTCGACGCCAACATCACCACCCTGCTAACCGCTCTTATCCTGCTTTGGCGTGCGTCTGACCAGATGAAAGGCTTCGCCATCACGCTGACGATTGGAATTCTTTCCTCAATGTTTGCCGCCTTGTTGGTGACCCGCGTCTTCTTCTTCTGGGGGAGCGATACGGGTGCGATGAAGAAGCTTTCTTTCCTCAACCTCATTCCTGAGAAGACGATCAATTTCATGGATAAGCGGAAAGTAGCCTTCCTGCTCTCGGCTCTTCTCGTGATTGGTTCGCTCATCACGGTTGGAACCAAGCGTGATTCATCTCTGGGAGTTGATTTCCTCGGAGGAAGTATCATCACGATTCAGCTTGAAAAAGACCAAGAGGTCACGGCTGAAGAAGTTCGGGAATCCTACACTGATCTCACTCTTACCAAGAATGCCATTACCCAGTTGGAGACCGTTCCGAATGGTGATGGTGGTGTCATTACGGTGAAGTGTGATAGCAAGGATCTAAAGATGATCGAAGATGAACTTCGCAAGGATATCGCCCTCTTCGGCGAGAAAGACGGAGATAGCTTTAAAATCGAGATCACCGACGAAACTATCGATGCTGCCCTCGGTGGCGAATTCTTGAAGAACTCAATCTACGCGCTCTTGTTTGGCTTGGTGGCGGTTCTGTTCTATATCAGTCTCCGTTTCGAATTCTCCTTTGCGATCGGCGCCTTTGCCGCTCTCTTCCACGACATCATCATTTGTATCGGAGTTGTGGTGATCTGGGGCACGGAGCTTTCTCTCATTCACGTAGGTGCCTTCCTGACCATCGCCGGTTATTCCATTAACGACACCATCGTGGTCTTCGACCGGATTCGAGAAACTCTCCGCTCGAAGCGAGGCGACATTAAGGATGTCATGAACATCGCCATCAACGCGACGCTCTCACGGACCATCCTGACCTCGGTCACGACCTTTGTCGCCGTCCTTGTCCTCTTCATTTTCGGTGGAGCTGCTTTGAAGGACTTTTCCTTCGCGATTATGGTCGGCGTGATTGTAGGAACCTATTCCTCGATCTTCATCGCTGCTCCCGTTGTTTACCTCTGGAGTAAAGCCCGCGGCAGCAACTTGCGTCAGGAGCTTCTCGATGCCAACCTGGAGGCTGCAGTCTCTCCTGCGAAGAAGGCCTCGGTTGGGCAGTTGGAAGACTAGGTTGCTCTAAGACAGAAATCATAAAAAAGCACCGCAGTAGAATCTGCGGTGCTTTTCTTTTTGAAGTGAATTCGATTAAAGGAATCAGTCGAGGAAAACGATCTTGCCCGGTTGGCCTTTTGCCTCGGCATCAGCCTGGGCCTGCCGCTCGTGTTGCTCGGGTGAGCAAGATGAATCGATAGGCGCATCGGGCTCGGTTTCACTGGCCACCACGAGGCCCTTTTCGAGAAGGAAGGCCTCAACTTCTTCGCCGCTGACATCAGGGAGCATCTCACCATTTACTTCCACGCAGGGTGAAAGTGGCTGGCCGGTCTTTTGCTCCATTTCCCAACGGAAGGCCGGGTTCTTGATGATGTCCTTCTCGTCGAAAGAAATCTCATACTTGCGCATGATGGCGCGCACGCCCTCGCTCCAGCCACAAAAGGTTTTCAGGTAAGCGGTAATCTGAGGTTTTTCGTTACTCATAAGCGGACTATAGCCGGCTCTGGGCCGCTGGCAAGACGGAGAACGGCTCAAGACCATCCGCCCCCGCCAGGGGTCTCAATCCGAATGCGGTCGCCGGGCTCCACTTCAACGGAGCAAACTCCGGGTAGCTCATCCCACTTGTTGTTTCGGAAGATCATTTGTCTTCCTGATTGCCCATTGGGATTCGGTTTTTTTGTTCGCCGCTGGGTTAGCAATGAAACGGTCATTTTCTCGAGAAACTCGATCTCCCTGATCAAACCATCGCCACCCCGCCAGGTTCCCCCGCCTCCGGAATTTTCCCTGATTCCAAAGTTTCGAACGCGAACTGGATATCGCTCCTCTAGAATTTCGACATCGGTGATGGCGGTATTGCTCATGTGGACGTGACAGGCGCTTCGCCCATCCCACCCGGGCCCCGCTCCCGCACCACCTCCCATCGTTTCGTAGAAACCAAACCGTTCGTTGCCAAAAAGGAAATTGTTCATCGTCCCCTGTCCATTCGACTGAATTCCAAGTGCGGATAGCAACACATCAACGATGCGCTGGCTGGTTTCGACATTTCCTCCGACCACGGCGGGGCAGCTTTCAGGATCGCTGGTGAGTGGTGGGTTCAAAATCCCCTCCTCCGTGATGATGTCCACTGACTCCAACAAGCCTTCGTTGAGTGGTAGATCATCCCCGACCCAAAGTCTGAGCGCATACAAGACCGCGCTGCGCACGATGGCCGGGGTTGCGTTGAGATTACCTGGATGGGTCGACGCGGAGCCGCGAAAATCAACAGTTAGTTTTTCGCCGCTGGAAATTGCGACTTTGATGACTGATCCGTCATCGAGCTGGTCCTCGGCTGAACACTTTTCCAACCCAGCCAGACTTTGGCGAAGGATCGCAGCCGAGCGTTCATAGAGCGCATTCATGTAACCAGGGATATTCCCTAAAAGAGCCAATTTTTGCATTGCATTGACCCCGAATTGGTTTGCGCTGACCTGAGCTGCTAGGTCAGCTTCGTTGTCGGGTGGCATTCTGGATTCAGCAAAAAAACCTTCGCCAATTTCAGAATAAAGGGTTGGAGGAATCACAATTCCTTCTTCCTCCAGACAGCGTGCATCAGGCGGCATGGAGCCGGGAGTTTTTCCGCCGATCTCAGCATGATGAGCGCGGTTGGCGACGAAGCCGATGAGCGTTTCCTGAACGAAGATCGGGCTAATCACCGTGACATCGGGCAGGTGTGATCCGCCAAAACCGGGATGATTCACCACAATGGTTTCACGCGCGGTCCATTGATGCGTTTTCGACACCTCCCGGACACACAAACCCAGCGCCCCCAAGTGTACCGGAATGTGCGGAGCATTGACCACCAGAAAGCCCCGGGCATCCAGCAAGGCGCAGGAGTAATCCAGTCGCTCCTTAATATTTGTGGAGAGTGCGGTTCGCTTCAGAAGAATCCCCATCTCTTCGACAACGCTTTCAAATCGACGGCGGTAGAGTTCTTCTTCGACGACTAAGATGCTTTGGGGCTGAGTTTCCTGAGTCGCTTCCTGCTGGAGAAAAATTGATCCCCGGGAACCCTGACACCTTCTCCACCCGGCTTCGATCACCATCGTTGAGAAGGCATCTTGTTCCAAGCAGACTTCCTCAAAGAGGTGCCCTTCATCAAACTGTTCCCGGGGAATCTCCGGGCTTTCCCCGGTCAATTCGACCCGGGCGGTGACCCACTCAATTTTTCGTCCCGGAGGACGGGCATCTCCATTGAGGAGGCGATAGCGGGTTTCAAATAGCGTGACCAATTCGGCAAAAGAACATTCGGGCTCAGTGTCTATCTCAAGGCAGGAATCCTGGCCCTGTAAACGAAGTTCGTGCAAGCATCGCGCGATGGTCCCACCCTTCCCCAGCTCTTCGATCATCGACGGGAAGGTTTTTAGGAAATCATCGAGCGGCTTGAGAATTTGTTTGGTCCGCAATTCGCGATTTCCGGCCTGATGCAATCCCCAGGCGCTCAAGAGTCCGGCATCAGAGGGAATCAAAATACGGCGAATACCAAGTTCCTCGGCGAGAGCACAGGCATGTTGGGGGCCAGCTCCCCCGAATGCGATCAAGGCATGATCACGACAATCGTAGCCATCGCGGGTTGAGACCTGGCGAAGAGCTTCAGCCATGTGTTCGATGGCAATCTGTCGCAAGCCCTTCAGAAGCACCTCCTGATCGATATGGTCTCCGATTTCCGAACTGAGTTCATCCAGTCGAGCTTGGGCGGCTTGTCGGTCAATGGGGATCCCGGCCTTCGATTCATCCATGAGATCCAGCAGGAGGTTAACATCGGTTACGGTCAAGGGGCCGCCACGTCCAAAGCAGGCTGGTCCAGGATCTGATCCAGCGCTCTCCGGCCCCACTTCAAGCCCATCGTTGCGCCACTGGCATATCGATCCTCCACCCGCCGCGACGGTCTCGATGCTTACAGCAGGCGCAAGCACCCTAACTGGGCCGATTTCCTGCTCGTAGCGATAACCCGCTTCTCCTGCTATCCTCGCGACATCGGTGGAAGTTCCGCCCATGTCAAAGGTGAGAACTTGATCGAGCCCTGCAGATCGGGCCAAGGCCAATGCTCCCGCGACTCCTCCGGCCGGGCCACTTAGGAGGCTGTCGATAGGGCGAAATTCATCCGCCTGCTTCAGTTGGCCGGCACTCGTCATTAATGAAAGCTGAGTCTCTGGGAGCGTCTTGCAGAGCTCTCTGATGAAGGCACCCATCACGGGAGTGAGGTAGGCATTGGCAACTGCCGTTTCGGTGCGAGGCCAGAAGCGAATGACCGGAGCGAGCTCGTGAGAGGCACTCACCTCAATTTCCCGGAGACGTAACTCTTCGGCTACCATCTTTTCATGAGTGGGAGCGGTATCGGCATTAATGAGAGCGAGGGCTACATTGGAGGCGCCTAATGATTCGAGCGAATTTAGTTCGAGCCCTTCCAATTCACGACTTTCCCGATCAAGCCGTCCCGGAATCCCGATCACCTCTTTGATTACCGCAATTCTGGGAGCTGGCGCCAATTCGAAAAGGTCCGGCCTTCGTTGATCTCTGATTTCCAGTAGTGATTCAAATCCCTGATTCGTGATCAAGGTCACCGGTTCCCCTTTGCCTTCGATCAAGGCATTAGTACCCCGAGTAGTGGCGACCCGCAGGTCCATCTCGGGAAATGTTTTACCAACAGCTGTTCCAGTCAGAATTCTCGCAGCGACCAATGGTGCATCTTCTCCGCTGACGAGCTCGAGCGTTTCTCCAATGGAGGCACTTCGATCGAGCTTCAATCTCCCTTCGAGAGGATTGCTGTCGAGAACGAGGCCGCGAGACTTCAAGGTGAACCCTTCGAGCCCTGCGGAGTGCCCGGAAAGCGGACATTCACAATCAACCCAATCCCCATCGAGACCAGCGACCCGAGTTCGAATAATCCCAGAGGAAAGAACCTTGCAGCGAATTTCATCGCCCTCCGGCGACCGTGCCCATCCATCGGTGAAGGTGCCACCAACATCAATGCGGACGAGCCACTTCCCCATCGCTCAAGTTTGCTTAAACCAAACGAGCCAATTCGCGAGCCACAATAATGAGGGTTTCTCGAATTCCGGCAGCGTATCCTCCATTGGTGAGCACAGCCAGGGTGACGCCTTCTTCCTTGATGAAATCGATATCACTATCCCCAACGCGAAGCGTGAGTGGTTCGTCCCCTAGGCCAAGGGCGCCGATGCTTTTTTGAAGGACTGCGATGGCCTCGCTTTCAGGCCGGCCTACCAGATTAACGCTCCTGATATTTGGGAGTGCCCTCGCTCGACGAAGAATCTCATTCCGGTCCATTTCCTCGGATACGCCGAAAATCGCTTTCAACACTAACTGCGGGATTTCGCCTCCGGGGGCAGGGAGAGTCGACCTCTTGGGAGGCGCGGCGAAGTCATCGATGTCAGGGAGATCTCCCAAAGGGTCCTTGGCGACTTGTTCCGGTGTTTTCAAGCGATGCACCGGAGCAGCGAAATCCTCGTCAGGCTCCATGAGATTGGAACGAACGCTGGCAGCAGCTGCAGCGGCCTTCGCCCCTGCCTTGGGATTGGAAGCCACGGTGAAAGGGAATTGTTTCTTTTTCGGGGGATCGATCTCCCCAAAAGGAGCATCGGAGTTGGATGGGTCGTTGGACATGACACGAGGTTAGTAGCGGTCTTTGTGAGTCAGACGCTTTAGTTTTCTACGGATGGAAACCTTGGAAGCTGTCGAAAGACGGTCGGTGAATAGAATCCCGTTAAGATGGTCGGTTTCATGTTGGATCGCGCGTGAAAGCAATCCGTCGGTCTCCACTACAATAGTGCGGCCGTCGAGCAACTCGAGGGTGGCTTTCACCTCGATGGGGCGTTTTACCGGCGCGTTGATCCCATCGATACTGAGGCAACCCTCTGTTGAAGCTTCCTTATCGGAACCAAATTCAAGCTCCGGATTGATAAAGGTGAGTGGCATGAGGTCTTCGAGAGCGGCATTCTCCCCGTCAACCCGCAGATAGCTGATGCATTCCGGGTCGTGTGAGACGTCGACAATGGCGAGTTGGAGGTCCCGGTCAATTTGCGGTGCAGCTAAGCCCACCCCATGGGCGCTGACCATGGTCTCCACCATGTCATCCGCCAGTTCTTTGATTTCATCCGTCACTTCGGTGACCGGTTGGCATTTTTTACGAAGAATGGGATTTCCGTATTGCGTGATTTCAAGGATCATTGGAGGTCTCTTCAACTGGTTGAGGTTTTTTTACTCGGTAAATGATTTCGTCGTCGCCGTAGCCTGCTTGCAATGCCGCGCTGTGAGCTGCAAGGATCTTTCCCCACGGGCAACCTTCATCGGCTCGCAAGGCGAGCTTGAGTCCGGGACGATTATCACGGTTTCCTACCAGGTATTCCTTGAGAAAGCCATCGGGAACTCTGAGTCCATCAATTTCGGCCTCACCGGCCGGACTGAGCGAGAGCACTGTTCGCTGGGCGGTAACGGTTTCCACTTTGAGGGAATTGGCGGTGGGCAGGCTGACCTTGATTTCGGGACGCGGGATCTTGGCTTCCTTCTTTTCAAAATCCCGCATCGTGACGACCAGGAAGAAGAGCAAGGTGACGAGGATGTCGATCAAGGAAACGATCGGCACCATCGGCGACTTCTTTTTTGGACGGTAGAATTCCACAGGCCTCTTGTTTACTTATCGCGGAAAAAGACGTGCTGGTGACAAGCTGAAACCACTTTCCCCAAAAGGACTTCCAGCCTGGCTGCCATCGTTTCGATACGTCGGGTGAAGTAACTCTGGGCGATCACCGCGGGAACCGCGATGGCGAGACCGACAATCGTGGTGCTCAGAGCGACGGCGATTCCCCGGCTAATAGTGTCCTTATCGTCGAGGTCTCCGAAGACGGTCATGAGTCCGCTGGTGGTACCGAGGAGTCCCAGCAAGGGAGCGATGGTGATAATGACATCGAGCACCGGCAGCCCCGAATTCATGCGGACAATTTCTTCCCGGGCAGATGACTGCACCGCTTCCTGCACTTCGCCCTGAGTGCGTCCGGCATTGCTGATAGCGACGGTGCAAAGCCGGGCCAGGGCATTCTCGCCACGCTCAAATTCTGTTTGCAGTTCGGCCAAGGTGTCTTTTTCGAGATGTTCTTCGAAATTCTCGACCTCACTTTCAAGATGTGGTGGAAGGATCTGTTCTCTTTTCAAGGAAAGGAATTTCATGATGATTACGGTGATCGCAACCAATGAGCAGAGCGCAAGGAAGAGCATAAAGATGCCTCCTTCGCTGAAAAATTTCCAGGTCGTCGTGAGTGCCTCGGAGAAGTTCATAGAATGATTAATTGTAGGTAAAGCCCATGGTGAGTTCGAGGTCTTCGCCCCCGAGTTCATTGATCACATCCTTGGACATGGGCGGGATCTTCGCGGCGGTTACAGAATTCAAGACAATCCCCCACTGGGTCCCGGAGGCTCCTCTCATTTCCACCTGCCGTTGCCGGTACACCCGTCCTTTCTTGTTTACCACAAAATACAGGGTGATTTGCCCCGGCGAGATCAAAGATCGATACTTGTAGTTCCCCATCTGCCACTCACGTTCGATTTCCTTGAAAATATGAGATCCGTAGGCGCCGACAGCGGAGTTCTTAACGTCGAGTGCTCCGATGCCCTTTGCGCTCAAGACACCTTTCACCATCGTCTTCGACGTTTGGCTGTTGAATCCACCGTCGCGACTGGCAGCCTTTTTCTTCTCCATAACTTTGACCGCTGGCTTCATTTCGGAGTCGGTGTTCGCCGCTTTCTTATCCTTTTCCATTGCGTCCTCGATGGTCGTGGTCACCCTATCAAGATCAACAAAGTCCTCCGTCTTATCTTCCGAAACGAGCTCTTTCTCCGGTGTCATTTCCTTGTTTGACGCCTCGCTTGAATCCTCGGTCTTTTGATCCTTTCCTGTATCGATCTCTTCGGTGTTAACGGTCGTTTGATTTTGCGTGGTATCACCATCTGAGAAGGTTGAGTTGAAGGTCTGATTGTCCTTCCTTTCCTTCAGTTCCCCGGAGAGGGCGACTGATTTACGGTCCCCGGCGACGGCCTTCTCGTCACTAGCGGCCCTGGTATCCCTCTCTCCAATAAATTCCGCTTTGATCGGAGCGTCTGACATTTGGTCGTCACGAGTGCGGGCAAATTTTTCGTTAGGTTCGGGGATGGGAGTATCCGGGTCGGCCTCTTGATCTTCTTCGACGGGAGCGATCTCTGTGGGAGGGTCCTCTTCGAATGTCAGGACCAATTCGGAAAAGTCATCTTCGGGTGGAATTTCGTTCTCAGACTCATCGCTCACAATTTCCTTCCCGGACAGCACATCGAAGATGAGAAGGAGAATAAAGACGAAGATCAGTCCAACATGGATCCACAGCGCCGCGAAGAGAGCGACGAGGAAATGCCGGAGGGTTTGTGTCTGCTGATTCAAGACGCCCTGAGGATCGCTCCACTTCGACCAATTGACAACCTCTTAGAGCACCCGATCCGTCCAAGCGTCACTTTCGTAGCGCGGATTGAGCCTTCCCTCGATCTCGGGAGTCCAATCGATCACTTCCTGAGCCAAAAATCCCGCCAGTTTCGTTAGATCAGGGGATTTCACTGCGACACTTCCCTGATGAAGGATCCCGTGGCGGGTTCTCCGTTGGCCGGCCCCAGCGATTTTTTCACCCTGGCAGAGTAAATCCCATTCCACCGGCTTATCAAAACAAGCCACGGAATTGCTCGCGGAATCACGGAAGACAAGCTCACAGGAATGGCCCCGATCCAGCAGGCAGCGAGCCAGAGCGGCATGAATCTGCCGGTAACTCTCGCCCCCCCCTATCGAGGCAAGTTGCCCGGAGCGAGGAATCATCAGGGAATAGGTAGCATCGTTTCGGTGATCGACCACTCCGCCCCCGGTCCAACGACGAACATATTTTGAAGCAGAGCCAAAAATCATCTTCGCGGCCCGAAGACTTTGGAAATACCCCATGCTTACCCAATCGCCTGACCATTGGTATTGTCGCAATATAGGCACTTCTCCCAACTGTGTCATGAGCCACTCATCGATCGCCATATTCTCAGGACCCGGACGAGCCTGCGAATCACGCCAAACGAGAAGTTTTTGAAAAAGCACATCCCTATCCACACTCCCGCTTGCGCGTTGGGCAAGTCAAAGTAGAATCCTGTTCAAAATTTTTCTTCAAAGCTCTCTCCCAAACCGGAGGCAGCTTCACTGGTCATGGGTCACGGATCGACCGAAAATCCGGACTCCTCGACACCTTACTTCGATCATGCCGCAGAGATTCGAAAGCGCGGGCGCTCTGCTGAGGTGCATTGTTGCTTTTGGAGAAAGGGGCCTTCCATGCGCGCGGCCCTTTATATGATCGGTGTCGAGGAGGTCGCACCTGGAGCCCCGCCAGAGGCGTGCACTCTCTTCATCGTCGTTCCTTTCTTCATCGCAGATGGTCTGCATAGTTATCAGGACATTCCCGTCATGCTTGGCTTTGAAAAAGAACAGCGCCATTTCGCTCGTCTGCCAAGAGGCCTGCAACCACTTCGTTGCCCAAGCCCGGAAAAAATCGAAAGAGGAATTTGAAGCGGAAGCTTAAAGCTCCTTAATCTCGATATCCTTATAAGAAGCCTCAAACGGTGGACCGCTATGCGCCTGCAAGGCGATGAAGCCTTTCAAAGGAATCTTTTCGTCCTTTTCAGTATAATCGCAGGTCAGAGTGCCATTGATCCAGAGGCGAATCCGTGGGCCTTCGCAACGAATCTTATAATCGTTCCAACCTTCCTTGGTGGCTTTTAGCCCGTCCTTGCTGGCCCAATCAGCGAGAAACTTGCGACGACGTGATTCATCGTAAAGCCGCCCCCAGATGTTTTTGCCGATATCCGCTTGGTAGCCAATCATCTCATGGTGATTTTCGATACGTTCGCTACGAATCTGAATTCCGGCATTCGCTCTGGGTCCCTCCACTTTAGCCTTCAGACGGAGTTCAAAATCCCCGTAGCGTTTCGCTGTCGTCATGAAGGTGTTATGGGCGACTTTTTCTGTCATCGAGCCTGCTACAATCACCCCATCACGAACCTTCCAATACTTCTGCTCTCCCTCCTGCACCTGCCATCCCTTCAGGGTTGTTCCATCAAAAAGCTTCTCACCGGCGTAAAGTGAGAGTGACGTCAGTAGTAGGACAATCCATTTCATTGACGAACTATTCCAACTCTCAAATCATCCGTCCATCATTAAGAGAACGAAGTTAGCCCTCGAGCCCGGGGTCTATTTAACTTCTACCTCAATGTACTTCACCCGATGTACCCAGACGCTCTGGACCAAGCCCAAGAGAAACATACAGATCACGACAAAGGTTCCAGAGTAGCTGACGAGCGGAAGTGGAATTCCGGTGATCGGTGTGAGGAGAATGCACATTCCGATGCTCTCAAAGAGGTGCGCAAAGAAAAGGCCAACCACGCCGCCAACGATGATCCGCCCAGCGAGGTCACGACTGTAAAAAGCGATAAAGAGACACTGAATCAAAAGAAGAGCAAAAGCTGTCACAAGAAGAAGCGCCCCTCGAAACCCCTGCTCCTCTCCAATCACGGCGAAGATGTAATCGTTATGAGCGGTCTTCCAGGGAATATAGCGTTTGTCGTGGAGAGACCCTCTTTCCTCGGTTGCCCCCCACCCCAGGCCTTTCCAGCCCGCTTTTCCGATGGCCGTCGAAACCCAAAACGGGGCCCAGGTGTCATCGGTTTTTTCGACCTGCCCTCCCTTCAGGGTTTCCAGATAAATCTCAATTCGCTCGGTTCCCCGTTCGGAAACACTTGGCAGGACGACGAAGTAAGCAATGGGCACTATTCCGATGACAATAGCAGTCAAAAGAGCTAGATAGCGCCAAGGAATCCCACTCACCAACAAAGCGACCACAGCAACGGGCACCCAAACCAGAGCCGACCCCATATCCCCTAATTTGACCACCATCAAAAACGGAATCCCGGTAATCAAACCAATTAAGCCCACCCTAAACCAGGGAGCCCCCATAATTCGGTGAATCTTCGGCAGATCTTGCGCCAGAGTGGCAATCGCAATAATCCCGGCTGCAATAGCAACCTGTGCGGGCTGGAAGCTGATCGGGCCGAAGGACAGACGGTGCACTGCATCATCAGATCCCATCGCCATTGCAGTCAGACCCAGTCCGACGACATACATTGGAACACCCAACCATCGGACCCACCGGTAGTCGATTAGGGCAGCTCCGAAGTAAATTACCGTGCCAATGCCCATCCAGACTTTGTGCATGCCCGAATAGTAATCTCCGCCATCCCCGCCTCCGGGTACCGGAAGGTGCCGCGCGGCACTATCGATCGCAAAAACCCCAAAAATAAGAAGCCCATACATCGTGAGGATGAGGACCCAGTTCATTCCGAGGATTTTACGAAAAAGCGGTGTCATGACTGCTTGCTGGCGAAGGCTAGAGATTCCCTTTGGATGAGTCGAGAATCCCCTTCGACTAATCTTTTTTGGGAGCTTGGGGTTCAGTTCGAGCAAATCCAGAGGGATAGGCTGGAACTGAGGTCCAAGCTCCAAATTAGCGCATCCAGGCGAGGAACTCGACGTTCCCATCGGTTCCAGTGATGGGAGAGGTGATCAATCCGGCCCATTCACGAGCGAGCTCATTCGTGATGAATTCCCTAATCTTATCAACTGATTTTTGATGCAGCTCCGGGTCCCGGACAATCCCTCCCTTTCCGACCTCTTCACGGGACAGCTCGAATTGCGGCTTCACCAAAGAGATCACCGAACCTCCTTCTTCGAGGATCGAGAATGCCGAGGGGAGAACTTTGGTTAGCGAAATGAAGGACAGATCCATCACAACCAATTTCACCCGTTCTCCAATATCGTCCACGGTGAGGTTTCTGGCATTGAATTTCTCCCGCGAAACCACCCGTTCATCACTTCGAAGCTTCCATACCAGTTGATTAGTGCCAACGTCAATAGCGTGCACTTTGGCTGCTCCGTGCTGGAGAAGGCAATCGGTGAACCCACCCGTCGAGGCCCCCAAGTCGGCACAAATCCACCCGGTAGGATCGATACCGAATTCCTTCAACGCACCCTCGATCTTGAATCCTCCACGGCCAACATACTTGGGACGTTCTTTTACCGCCAACGCAGCATCCGGAGCAACTTTCTGGCTCGGCTTGTTGACCCGCTCGGTTCCGCAGAGCACTTTGCCCGCCATGATGAGGCGCTTGGCGAGTTCACGCGATTCGCAGAGCCCCCGGGACACTAGGAGGGCATCGACTCGTTCCTTAGCCGCCATTACCTTTTGGTTTCAGCTTCGTTGATGGCGTTGAAAAGCTCCCGCAGGCGTCCGAAATTTCGACGACGATGCCGAAAGACGATCCGAGGCATCTCCGCCAGGTCGGGTTCGTTCCCTTCCTCCTGAAGAGCCTCACACTGCACGATTTCTCCAGACTTAATGATGTCGCAAAAATCTCCGTTGAGTTTTGTAAGCGCCGCATCGGTGAGCGGGAGTTGCAAACGTACCACCAGCTTATCTCCGACATAACGATAGGAATGGTAGACTTCGTAGAAGTTCACGATTTCGGCAATCGCGACCTCAAGGTCATCAGTGACGATGAAGAGTGAGAAGTCCGACTCGGAAATCATTCCCAGGCGGTAAAGGTGTTCTTCGACAAATTGCTTCCATGATTTCCAGTAAGTTCCCCCGGGAGCGTCGAGACACACGATGGGATAAACTTGGGTCTTCCCGGTCTGGATCAAGGTGAGTGCTTCGAAAACCTCATCCATCGTCCCCACCCCTCCTGGCATTCCCACTGCAGCATCCGCCTCCTTCACGAAGGCAAGCTTTCGGGTGAAGAAGTAGTTGAACTCGATTAGTTTAGGGTCGCCGGCAATGAACTCATTGGCGGAAGCTTCGAAAGGAAGTGTGATATTTAGTCCGAAGCTATCCTCGCGTGTGGCTCCTTCGTTACCGGCCGCCATGATCCCCGGTCCGGCTCCGGTGATTGTCATGAATCCTTCGTCCCGCATGCGACGCGAGAATTTCACTGCAGTCTGGTATTCTTTTTCCTCGGGAGCAGTTCGAGCAGAGCCAAATAGAGCGACCTTCCTCCGACCCCGGAACGGCTGAAAAACCTCACTAGCGACACGCATTTCCTTGAGCGCGCGGTTAGCCATCTTGAAGTCCCCGTGATTCGTCGTCCCCCTGGCCATCCCCACCGCCGTGGTCATCATCTCTGCCAGGAGGCAGGGGTCCGAGACTCCGCTCACACTCTGGGCCAACTTCATAATGCGATCATCAACGGCTTTCTCTCCAGTCGTCCCCACAAAATCACATTGAATATCGGGCACCATTCCCGCAGTGAAATCCCGATGCAGTGGAGGTTTGTTTCTCTGTCTTTTCTTCGACATGCAGATAATTTGTCCCCAAACAGGCCCGCTGACAAACCTCCACTCTTGAAATTCCCATAAAACCGTCAAGACTTCGCCCGTGGCCCAGACCAATACCGACGACCTGCGCATCGCAGGAATCAATCCGCTCATCTCACCGGCGGTCCTTTCCTACTACCTTCCAACGACCGAAAAAGCGGCAATCGTCGTCGATCAGGCACGCAAGGAAGCGGAAGCAATCCTCTCCGGAGAGGATGACCGGATCCTCGTGGTGATTGGTCCTTGCTCGATCCATGATCCTTCTGCGGCGCTGGAATATGCCGAGCGTCTGAAATCGTCTATCGACCGCTACAAGGACGACCTACAGATTATCATGCGGGTCTATTTTGAAAAACCCCGCACCACAGTAGGATGGAAAGGTCTCATCAATGATCCGCATCTCGATGGTTCCTTCGACATCAATCGCGGCCTTCGTTTCGCTCGTGAACTCCTCCTTCAACTCGCCGAAATGGGCATTCCCGCCGGAACCGAGTTTCTTGACGCAATCTCACCACAATATGTCGCTGACCTGATCGCCTGGGGTGCGATTGGAGCCCGAACCACGGAGTCACAGGTTCACCGTGAACTGGCTTCCGGACTCTCCATGCCAGTTGGTTTCAAAAACGGCACCGGCGGTTCCATTCAAATTGCCCTCGATGCCATTGGTGCCGCAGAGCAGCCACACAATTTCCTTTCCGTGACCAAACAAGGCGTTTCCGCCATCGTCACCACAGCTGGAAATAAAGCCTGCCACCTTATCCTTCGCGGAGGAAAAAGCGGCCCGAATTACTCGCGTGAAGCGATCGAGGAAGTCACAGCCCAACTCAAGGCATCCGGGCTTCCCGAGCAGGTCATGGTCGATTGTTCTCACGGTAATTCGAACAAGGACTACCGCAACCAGCCCAAAGTCGTCGCGGATCTCTGTGAACAAATGGCCAAGGGGGCCAAAGATATTGCCTCGGTGATGATCGAATCCAATCTTGTCGAAGGAAATCAAAAGATCTCTGACAACATGACCTATGGCCAGTCGGTTACTGACGCTTGCATCAATTGGCAGACCACCGAGGAAGTCCTCGAATCGCTCTCCGCCGCCGTTCAAGCCCGCCGCAAGGCTTAGTCGAGGTGAAGATGCGTCGGCACTACGACCACTTCCATTCCCGCGGCACGAGCCGCGGCGATTCCAGCGCGACCGTCTTCGAAGACGACGCAGTCTTCGGGGGCGACGCCAAGGCGTGAGGCGGTTTCGAGGAAGATGTCCGGGGACGGCTTCCCATTTTCTACTTCGTCACTGGAAACGACTTCGTCGAACCAATCGGAAATCCCAACTGATTGCAGGGTCTTTTCCACAACAACCCGGCTTCCTCCACTGGCAACGGCCATGGGGATTTTGCCACGATTCTCCCGGGCAAACGATGCGACTTCTTCAAGAAGCTCAACAGTATTAAGAACCTCCAAATAGTGCCTCTTCTTCGAGAGTGCCACGGCGTCGGGGTCAAGATGAAGCCCTTTCTCCCCATTGATGATCTCAACAATATCTCGGGTTGGTCGCCCGCCCATAGCGTAAAAAATATCTTCTGGAAATACGCCGGGTTCTCCCTGGTCAGCCAGAGCTTGGGACCAGGCTTTGAAGTGTGCGGGCATCGAGTCAACCAAGGTTCCATCCAGGTCAAAAATGAGGGCTTTGTATCCGGGAGATGGCAGGTTCAGCTCGATATCACTCATATGAGGGCGCGGAGATGAAGCAAAGTCTATCTGGTGACAAGCAGGAAACCAAAGTCAGAGGAAACAATTTCCTCACAAGGAGACTGAAGTCGACTCATATGTTCCCGAAGCGATAGTTTTCGCCTCGGGAGAGTTATTCACAAAGCTCACTTCACCTTTGATAACGACCCCTGATTCAAAGCTCATTGGTCCCTTCACGGAGATCTTTTTAGCATCAACCAATGACGGAGTGCCAAGCGACGCTAATCCGTCCACTAGTTTGTATTCACCGGAAAGATCAATTACTGGAGGCACTCCGTTTCGAGAATTTTCCAAGCGAACCCGCCCATCTTCACTGACTTCATAAGCATCCGAACGCAGGGCGAATAAATCACCAGTCGTCTTTACTGGCGCGAAGCGAGATCGCGGGACGTTCACGGCAGCGGCGCCTTCGAAGCACTCAATGGCCGAGCCCATGGCTTGCTCCAATTGATAAACTGGAGTGGATTTGGAGTCACGGGGGTCAACGGTCTTCTTGTTGACGATCACGGGAAGAGGAAGAACGCCTTCCGAGGCACCCATGACGCTCTTCAAGGTTTCAAGATTGACCCAAATATTATTGGTGTTGAAATACTGATGCTTGTTGACGTTCTGAAAGTCTTCGAGATCTTCGTCAGGACATTGGGCAACCTCACGCAAGACAAGACGTCCATCCGCTGTTCTCGTCGCCAAGTGCCCTCCTTTACGATCCGCATCGGTGCGACGGGTCACCTCCATGAGGAAGGGTGTATTGCTTTTTGAAAAATGCGAAAGAAGCGTCGCATCCAACACTGCACCTAAATTATCGCTGTTGGAAATAAAGGCGTATTTGACGCCATCGGCGAGAAGTTTGTCCAGCCAACCACTTCCTACCAAACTTGGGTAAACATCGGCATGACCTGGCGGGCACCATTCCAAGTCGGTGTTTGCGGAAAAGCTCACGGGCGAAAGGTCATCCTGACGAAGTTTGGGGACCCAATTTTGCATCAATTCCAACTGGGCAGGGTCGCCGATCTCGGGAACACTGGCAGCGAGATATTCCCGGGTATCCCGACTACTCGCCTGGCTATTCATGAGAAGAAAGCGAACATTAGATCCCGTCTCTTTTCGAAGGGAGAGAATCTGACGGGACATCAGATCCAGAAAGGCGACTCCGGGACGAACTTCGAGAAGGCTTTTCACCTTCTCCAATCCCATTCCTGTTCCAAGTCCTCCATTAAGTTTGATGACGACGGTCTGAGCCAATAGCGCAGGATCCATGGAGGTCTGCCTCCTCAGTTCCTTATAGTCTGTGACTCCTGCAGCCTGAACGATTTCCGTCTCACTGAGCTCCCCTTTCCCACCCTTCTCAACAAGAGACCTAGCTCGCTCAAAGGCTTTGATGGCGGATTCCATCACCCCTTTTTCCTGCATCTTGGATCTCATTGCCTCAGAGGTATCGCTCATAAGGGCTTTGGTAGCAATGAAAGTGCCGGAAAAACAACCAATTCGGGTAATTATTCCACCAATGAATCAAATTCATGGGTTGAGTGGCACGTTTTGTGCTTATAGAATGTTTACATTCGTTGGGGGTGGGACTACCAGTTCTCCACACCGATGGCCGAAGTCTCCCTGCACCAATCGCTTTCCCAGCAGCAGACCTTGGCGCCACAAATGCGTCAAAGTCTGGAGATTCTCCAGGCAAACACCCTTGAGCTGAGTCAACTTCTCAATCAGGCCATGGTGCTCAACCCTGTCTTGGAAGACGTGACCGAAAACGAGTCTTTCGATGAAATCGTCGAGAGCGAGCGCGAGAGTGAAGATGACTTCGATGACTGGCATGAAACCTATCAAGACGACCTTCGTGAGCTTTCAATAATGGAGCGCAGGAACAAGGGCGTGGATCATGACGCCGCTGAACGTCGTGAGCACTTCTACAATTCCATCGTCGCTCCGCTGACTCTGCAGGAACACTTGATGGAGCAGATTGGCGAAAGCGGAGTGCCTTTGAAGATCCGCTCAGACGCAGAGATCGTCGTGGGGAATCTTACCGATCACGGATACCTTGATGGCAATCTGGAAGATCTTGCCGGCAAACTTCAAATCCCCTTCGACCGCCTGGAAGACGGATTAGCCCTAGTGCAATCGCTCGACCCTCCCGGGGTGGGTGCTAGAGACCTCCGCGAGTGCCTGCTTCTCCAACTGGATCACCTTGGTTTGGGGAATGGCCTCGAAGCCGAGATCGTCGATGAGCATCTCGATGAGTTAGCTCGAAACCACTTCCCGCAAATTGCAAAAGCTCTTCATCTCCCGCTTGAGAGAATTGCCGAAGTAGTAGAACACATTCGTGCTCTTGATCCATCACCTGGCTCCCGTTTTATCGCCGGAGGAAATCCCTACATCCAACCGGATATCGTCATTTCCGAGCTAGGATTTGGAGAATACCAGGCCTCTCTCACCGGAAGTTATCTTCCCCGTCTTCGTATTAATGACGAATACAAGGACCTCCTTGCCAACACCGCAGGAGATCGCAAGACCAGAAATTACCTCCGCGATAATATTCGTGATGGACGAGTGATCATCAAGGCCATCGATCAGCGGCAGGAAACAATCCTGGCCATCGCTCGTGAAATCATCGATCGCCAGTCTCCCTTCCTCGAGCATGGCTCACGTCATCTCAAGCCGATGACCATGAATGACATTGCCGAAAAGATTGGCGTTCACCCCACAACAGTCTCACGGGCTGTTGCAGGCAAGTACATCGACACTCCGCACGGACTCATGGAGATGCGCAAGTTTTTCGCCACTGGCTATCACACCAGTGACGGCAAAGATGTTTCCAACGAGGGCGTTCGGGAGACCTTGCAGTCCTTGGTTTCAAACGAGGACAGTGCGAAGCCGCTTTCAGATTCCAAGTTGGAAAAACTCCTCAAGGAACAAGGTATCGACGTGGCGCGGCGAACTGTCGCCAAATACCGGGAGCAGCTCGGGATACTCCCCTCACACTTGCGCAAGAAATACTAGCCCGACGCAAAAGTCCGGTTAAAGTCTGCTCATGACCAACGACTCGCTTCGCGACGCTCTTTCCCAGGTGAAGTATCCTGGCTTCTCACGGGACATTATTTCTTTCGGCCTCGTCAAATCCACTGAGGTTGCCGACGGCATCGCCATGGTGGAGCTTCAGGTGCAAACGCGTGACCCAAAAATCCCGCAAACTATTTTCCAGGACTGCCATCACGCCCTCGACCCCATCTTTGGAGGGTCAGAAAAGGTGAAGATCGAAATCGACGTTCAAGATCCTCCGGGAGCGCCAGGGGCGGTCGCAGGATCTCCCGAGAGCGCCTCCATTCCGGGAGTGAAGCGCATTATTGCAGTCGGTTCGGGGAAAGGTGGAGTGGGCAAGTCAACGGTTTCCAGTAACCTCGCCATCGCGCTTTCGAAACAAGGCCTCAAGGTCGGTCTTTGTGACTGCGATCTTTATGGTCCTTCCGTTCCCCTGATGCTCGGCGTCCCGCACCATCAGCCAAATGCCGACTCTGAAGATCGTATTATTCCCATCGAAGCTCATGGTTTGAAATTAATGTCCATGGGCTTCCTTCTGAGCGACAATTCACCCGTAATTGTCCGCGGTCCTCTTGCCAACCGATACACGCAGCAATTCCTGAAACAAGTGGCTTGGGGCGAACTCGACGTCCTCATCCTGGACCTTCCGCCTGGCACCGGTGATATTCAACTGACCATTGTGCAAACCGTTTCCCTCGATGGGGCTGTCATCGTGACGACGCCGCAAGAAGTCGCCATGATTGATGCCCGAAAAGCCGTCTCGATGTTCGCCAAGGTCAACGTTCCCATTCTCGGGCTTATTGAAAACATGTCGTATTTTGAATGCAAACAAGGCGAGCGATACCACCTCTTCGGAAAGGGTGGCGCGCAAAAAGAATGTGACCGCTTAAAGGTTCCTCTTCTGGGGCAAATACCTCTTGAAGCAGTAATCGGAGAACGCTGCGATGGCGGTGAACCGGTCGCTCTTCTCAGTCCCTCGGATTCGAAAATCTCAGCAGCTTTCCATACCTCAGCTCAGGCGCTCTTGGATCACGTTTCAGGAAAGTAATTAAACGGGGACCGCCGTCTCCTCAATGATCTCGCGCACGACGGCTTCGCCTGACCGCCCGGAATAAACGGCATCGCTTTCCAGCACCAGGCGATGTCCGATTACGTCTGGGGCGAGGTCTTGAATCGTTTCGGGCACAAGAAACTCACGCCCTTCAAACAAGGTCATCGCCTGTGCAACGCGAAGAAGATTGAGTGAGGCCCTTGGACTTGCGGCCAGTTTCACCCCCTGTCGATTCCGGGTGGCAGCGACCAACCTCACAACATACTCTTGAAGTTGCTCGGTCACTCCGACCTGACGGGCAGCGGTTCTGACTTTGAGGATCTCTTCCATTGTCGCCACGGGCTTGACTCTTTCCAGGGGATGCTTTTGTTCCTGAGCTTGTAAAATTCCCATTTCTTCAACGATGGAGACATAGCCCAGAGAGCACTTGAGTGCGAAGCGGTCCATCTGGGCTTCGGGTAATGGATATGTGCCGCGGAGCTCTACGGGATTCTGGGTTGCGATCACAAAAAACAAATCCCCGAGATCATGCCGATTCCCTTCAATACTCACCTGCCCCTCCGCCATTGCCTCTAAAAGGGCGCTTTGGGTCCGTGGTGACGCCCGATTAACTTCATCGGCAAGAAGGATATTGCTAAAGATGGGACCGTGGTGAAATTCAAAAGCCGAGCGTTGGGAATCGAGAATACTTACCCCGAGAATATCAGAGGGAAGCAGATCGGGGGTGAACTGAATTCGCTGAAATTCACCCTCACCAATCGACGCGGCAATCGCTTTTGCTAGAGTCGTTTTTCCAGTGCCAGGAAAATCCTCTAGCAAGACATGACCTCCTGCCACCATGGTTGAAAGGACACGGCGGACGACCTTTTCCTGTCCCAACATGACGCTCCTAACCGAGCCTTCTAACCGGGAAACGATTTCCTGAACAGGCATCACTTACCTTGCTGGCCGTTTACGGAGTTATTCCACTTATCCCATTTGGGCCGAGCCGTCTTCTCATGCCAATCCAGTAATTTTTTCAAGGATTCAAAATCCTCCTTCGGCATTTTTTCTTTGAGCCCCGCCAGTTCGTTATCATTACGTATTTTTTTTCCCTTATTGGTTGCTAGGTAGAGTTCAGTATCGATGAGAACACGTGGCCCTTGTTTAGTGGGTACAACAAGCATCAGGGGGCAATCCATGGAGATGCCGCGACCGCCATCGACCATGAGCGATATACCCCTCATCCGCCCTTCGACATGATTCCCCAGGACCCGGTCGGGAACTTCTGCAACCGCCGCTCCCTTGACTAGAAAAGTGAGGTTTTTTAGGACAGACAACGGACTCTCCGGTATTTTACGAACAGCGCTTCGAGAGAGGATTTCAGGGATGTTTCCTCCGACCACCAGATTCCGCCACTCCTTGGTGATTTTCAAAGCGGCTTCTTCCGACGTGGCCTCATTTGCTGAATCGCTTAAAGCGCTCACACGTTTAAAGAGCGATTCCAGAAACTCCTTCTCAAGCTGTTCTTGATCTCTCGTGATACCAGCCGAAAGCTTGGCGCGATCCTCTTCCAGGTCCTCGGGAAGCAAACCGGAAAGAGGGCGCTTTAAACCCGGGAGAATCAGCCAACCGCCCTCAGCTTTGGACATCCAAATCGAATGGTACTCGGGCATCCATCCTCCATTTTTTGGAAGAATTTCCAGGACACCCAGGGCCAGATCACCGGATTGATAGACCTTCTTAGCTCCAACTTTGACGCCTTTTAAGTTGCCTGAAGCCCTCGCCCACCACACCGCGAATTCTCGATACTTTTTCACCTTCTCCATTTCAGGATCAATTTCGTCCTCATCGATCAGAACATCTTCCGGATCGGCGACCTCTTCATTTTCCTCAACTTCTTTGGCCTCTTCTTTTTCCTCAGGCTCTTTGTTCTCTTCCGGAGGGTCGCGGAAGAGGTAAGGCAGGGATTTTTCCATGGTCCCATCGAAAAGATCCCTCGCCACCCGTTCCAAAATCTCAGCAGGATTTGCAGCCCGTCGCGGGTCGTGCTCTCCTTCATAAACCGAGGCCATACGTTCGGTGTTTACCTCATCCCGGAAATGCACTTCCCGCTGATGCGCGCGCCAATGGTCCCATTGATCTTCATCGGCTTTTGCGAAATAGCCAGGGAGACTCACCCGCCAACCTTCCGGATTCTTTCTCACTCTGAAGATGACTGGACGGAGCTTTTTGCTATCCCGTCCGGTGGAAAATCCGGCCAGGAATGACACCAGCATTGATTTCTCGGACTCGTCTTCTTCACCATCGAGCAAGACCTGCATCACACCGGGGCGATTCAACAGGCGCCAAACGTTTCGTGCGTCCTGGTTTTTCATCCCCTTTCGGGTCATCGAAATCATTTCCTCCCATGGAATCTCATCGTGATCGCCTCTTTCAAGCACTCCTTGCCAAACCAAAAGCTCCTCGGTCCGGCCGGCTCTGGCTGCGGCTAGGAAATCTTCCATCACTTTTCTCGGACTGGCGGATTTCAATAATTCGGGGTCCACCAATTTGGCCATCCGTTCTTTGAATCGCTTGAGGGCCTCCTTTTTTAGGCGGTCTGCCGCGGTGACCCTTTCCGCAGCCATCCATCGTTCCAGCTCGCTTACACGGGTTCGCAGTGATTTGTTAAACCCCAGACCCATACTGTTGAAGCTGCCTTCGACCGGCCCAACGCTCCAGACACCGTCCTCCAAACGAAGGGCAAAGCCCATCATCTCGGCTTCCTCCGGATCATCTGCTGAGCGCGCTCCTACAAGCACTGCTGAAAGCTCCCCATCGATTTTTTCGAAGCCCTCGAAGAATTCTACTTTTTCGTTCCGGATCCAGTCAGCTCTTTGGTTCCAGGCCTCATTGAGCAAGCTCCGGGTTTTCGGGCCGACGAACCCTGAGATCCCAACCTCCCCAGGGACTCCGGGTTGCTGTTTCTTAGACTTCAGTTTCTCTAAAACCGAGAGAACAGCCTTGGTTGGCTCGCCTCCAGAAAGTGGAAGCAAACCCAGAAGAAAAAGGATAGAAATCCAGCGCATCGAAGTGAGTTTCGCACTCACATCACAAAGCGACAAGTCGAGTCTTCCATATCTCGCATTTATCCGGAGCTAATCCAACTTTTCAGGGAAAGAGCTTCCAGCAAATTGCCATGAGGACAATTCCTCCGAAAAGTCCTAAAGTGAGGCCGTATAGCCCGAACTGGACCTGGAAAGGTTGCATTTCAGGGCCCGTGAAATTGGGTGTCGGCGTAGCCGGGCTACTGACGAAAGAGGGCTTGAGAGGCTTCTGCCAATAGCGACCGTATTCCCCCTGGCTGATATCGAAGGCGATTTTAGTTTCCCGAACGGTGTCCCAGTATTCTTTTGCCTCGGCCACTGCGGGAACCGTCATGTAAATGTTCAGATCCATGCCTGGTGTGGGCTCGAGATTCACCTTGATGTTCAATAAAGCTTGTTTGAGGGCCTGACGCGCATCTGCTTCGGTCTGATTGTAGGGTTCCGCTTCAAGCTTTAGCCTCTCGAGTCCCGCCGATTTGTTGGACGCATCGAGCGCCTTGATGACATCTGGAACCATCTTGGCGATGGCAGTAGCTATTTCAGCGGCTTCGTTGGGGTCGGGACGGACAATGGCGACTTCCATCATCTTGTCCTCCTGCTCAAGATTCACATCGAGAGACGATCTCAAAGCGGTAATCACATCATCCAAGCCTAGGGCCCATTTTTGAGTTAAATCAAGATCGGTGGTGATTTTGGACAGCGCGGCGTGGGACTCGATCTCTTTCATGACCTGCGACTCATTGACGTTCGCTATTCCGGTTGGGCTTTCTTTGAGATTGTTCCCCTTGAAAGGGGCTCTGATGTCCGTTTTCACGATTGCGGATGCAGGATATTCTTTGTCAGCCTTCTCCCACTCTTGCTTGCCATAAAAAGCCCCTCCAAGGGTGCCACCCACGGCTGTCAGGAGTAACAGCCAAGACCACCACCAAAAGCTCCTGCGTCCACGTCGTCGTTTCATCCCGGCGAATCTGAACAGATGAAAACCATCCGTCACTTGAAAAAATCAGACTTAAAGGGTCTGGTGGAAAAGATCCTTGGTCTTCAGACTTTCAACAAAGCCCGCCATTAAGCCCGCCGTGGTCTCGATATCCTGATAATCCACCGTTTCCACCACTGAATGCATGCAGCGGAGAGGAATAGAAACCAGAGCGCTCGGCACACCTTCCCGGGAGTGGTAAATGCTGTCGGTATCCGTCCCGGTAAAGCGACTGGACGCTTCATGCTGGAGGGGAATCTTTTTCTTGTCGGCAACCTCGATCAAGCGGTTAACGACCAAGGGGTGACTTGCCGTTCCGTGCGTTACGGTCGGGCCTCCCCCCATCGTTACCTTGCCATATTGCTCCGCAGACAGGCCCGGGGTATCCGTGGCGTGAGTGACATCAGTGCAAATGCAGACATCAGGCTGAAGTCGATGGGTCGCCATCTTGGCTCCATAACCGCCGATTTCCTCCTGAACCGAATTGAGACAAACTAAAGTGAATGCGGGTTTGCTTTTGGCACTCGCAAGTTTTTTTAACACTTGGGCAATCATGAACCCGCCGATCCGGTTGTCCACCGCGCGGCTCACTACCCTTTTGTTACGAATTTCCATCGGGGTGTCGGCATACACGGCTGGATGCCCCACTCGCAAGCCCATCTGGGCTACTTCGTCGGCCCCAGACGCCCCGATATCGACCCAAAGCTCATGTACTTTGGGTGCTTTTTCGCTCCCAAGACTGTCGCGTCGAAGATGAATCGCGGTGTTTCCAATAATTCCGTCAACCGTTCCTTTATCACCAAGAATCTGCAAACGTCGTCCCCGACCGGTGGCGGCATCGCTCCCACCCACTCGATCGAGGTAAAGAAAGCCATCTTTGCTGATGTGTTTAATCATGTAGCCGATTTCGTCAGCGTGCGCTTCCAGCATGACGATCTTGTCAGACTTCCCTTTTAAAGTTGCCCAGGTCGAGCCGTAGGCATCGCACTCCACCGAGTCTGCGTATTTCCCAACATACTTGGCCCACACTTTTTGTCCCGGCATTTCAAACCCGGTGGGACTTGGAGTTTCCAGGAGATCGAAGAGAAATGATTTTTCGGCTTTCGTCATAGGGCAAACAAAGCCCAAATTGGCGATCTGGAAACCTTAAACGAAGGAAAATCCATCTGACTCTCTTTATGAAATTCCAACAGATCGACTACGGTAGCCCGGCTTACCAAGAGGAATTGCTCCTTCGGGATGCCGTTCTGCGGAAGCCCCTGGGCCTCGCCCTGAGGGATGATGACTTGTCGCAAGAAACGTCCCAATGGCATTTTGGGCTCTTCGATGGCGATCTTCTCATAGCGAGCGTGATCGCAGTCCCGAAATCTGAGGAGTTAATTCAACTGAGACAAATGGCGGTATCCGGCCAATTTCAGGGTCAGGGATGTGGAAGGAGACTTGTTGAGATGCTTGAAAAAACTCTTTGGAAAAAAGGATTTCAGAAAATCACTTTGCATGCCCGGATTCAGGTATTTGAATTCTACATCAGATTGGGATACACTCCGGTTGGAGAACCATTTGAGGAAGTGGGAATCCCACATCAGTGCATGCAGAAAACCATTTTCAAATCTAGGTCTTAAAATCACGGGATTGAAAGACCATCCAGCCGACAATGAATAGCGAGATATTGAGCCCGGACAAAATCGCGTAGCTTTCCACGATTCGGGCCCAAGGGATCTCTTCTTGCAATAAATAGGCCCAATTCTCCATCCGGTAGGTAATGAAGACGTGCTTCACACCGCGCAAAAATGGCATGTTTTGGAGGACGAAATCGATAAAGAAAACGCTCAAGGCCATAATCGTTGCCGTCGCTGGTTTCATTTTGAAACAGGAGAAAAAGAAGGCCAATGAGCTCACCACGCACATACTGAGGCCCATAAAGCAGGCCCCAACAAAGAGGCGTGTAAAACCCTCCCCCCATCCAGGATAAACCGAGAGGATATAGAGGTTGGGATTCCATACAAAAAGCCCCCCCCCCGTTCCGAGCGCCAACACCGACATTCCGTATCCCGTAATTCCGACGAAAATAACAAAAGTTACGGTATAGATAATCACGGCGAAATATTTCAGCAACAGAACCCTCAAGCGGGAAACCGGCCGGGAGAGCACCATCCGGAGATTCCCGTCTTCTGATTCCTTCGCGACAATGTCACCACCTACCAGAGCAAAGTAGATTGAACCCAGTAGAAACATGCTCCCTCCCATGATCCAGTAAGTAGAGGTCAGCGATGAATAGAGCTGGTCCATTGGGATAAGATTCCGTTCCGCCAATTCCGCCACCTTATCCCGGCCGACCTTGACCCAGAGTGTCAGAATCAGGATCTCGAATACGATGAACACGACATAGCCCAGATAAGTTCTTCGCCTCGCGAAAAGCTTCCTCAATTCCCCTCTCAACTGGCTTAAGAACATGAAGACTCCTTGCTGAATTCCAAATAAACGTCCTCAAGTGAACGTCGGACCGGTGTGACCTCATGAACCTTCGCTCCAGCGCCAACGAGGCGCTCAACCACATTGGCCACTTGATGCTCCGGAGGGAAAAGACAGCGGGATTCTGTCAACCATTCACCGTCGAATTCTTCGACCACCGACTTCAACACATCCATCGGCTCCGCAGAGATTTTGAATCCCAGTCGATCATCACGCAGGTCGTTGACATCTCCCTCGAAAACTAATTCTCCTTCGCGAATGATCGAAACGCGGTCACACATCAATTCGACCTCCGACAGTAGATGCGAATTAAATAAGACGGTCATTCCGCGCTCGTTGCGCAGATTGACGATAAAATCACGGAACCATTTAATACCCTCCGGATCAAGTCCATCGGTCGGCTCATCCAAAAGCAAAACCTCAGGCTCGGGGAGGAGAGCTTGTGCTAGGGCGAGGCGTTGTCGCATTCCGTGGCTGTAAGCTCCCACTTTCGAATGAATCCGATCGGTCAAACCCACTCGTTCGACAATATCGAGAGCCTGACTATGGTCAAATTTACCGCTTAACCCCACAAGTACCTTAAGATTCTCCCACCCACTCATATAGTCATAAAAGGAGGGAGCCTCGAAAATCGCGCCAACTTTCCGAAGCGCTTTTGCCTGCTCCTTTTGCACGGAAACATCATCAATGAAGACCTCTCCTCCATCGGCCGAGATCATCGCCAGAACGATGCCGAGAGTGGTGCTTTTCCCCGCTCCGTTGTGACCAAGCAAGCCATGAATAACCCCACGCTTTACCTCAAAGCTAATTCCCTTGAGCGCCTTCTTCCCAGCAAATCTCTTATCTAAATTCTCAATTCTTAGCATCACTTGGAATCAACGTTAAAATCGACTTTCTGATTCACCGACTGATCGGCA
The DNA here is from genome assembly GCA_029253285.1 of Akkermansiaceae bacterium. GTDB lineage: Bacteria > Verrucomicrobiota > Verrucomicrobiia > Verrucomicrobiales > Akkermansiaceae > SW10. The sequence continues at coordinate 66,738 of JAQWZU010000132.1, forward strand.
TAAAGGAAATTTGTGCCGTTTTTCTCGCCATGGAAGGCCTCCTTGTCGTAAATTAGAGGGATGGAATCTTTATCGATCCCCATAAATCCCAACTGGCTGTAGCGCAAGCCGCTCTGAGTTTCATTCCAAAAATAGCTCGAACCGGACTTGTCGAAATGCTTATGATCCGCAGGGCAGCGAAAGGCCGTCTTGCTTCCGGCGTAATCCAGCAACGCTACTTCTATCACATCCTGGTTCCCTCCCTTCGTGGAGCGACCCATTGCAATGACAGGATAGCGCCCTTGATGATCGATTAGATAGCCCTCCAGCGCGACTCCCAGGCCGCGCAATACACTGAGACAGGAAGACTGTCCGGATTTACGCTTTACCGATTTCCCAATTGGCACGGCCATTACTACAAGAGCCCCGATAATTGCCAGAGCAATCATGAGTTCTTGTAAGGTCCATCCCCTCTTCAAAAGCCACCTCCTCTCGGAGGCGCGAATCCCTGCACAACTTCTCCAGCAGCATCCATCAACGGTCGCATTACCATTTTCGTTTCGGCTGATGCGCTCTGGTAGTAAGCCTTGAACCCCTGCTCCGCGATGCGCACAAGGATTTCAGGATCCTCTTCCTGAATCCGAGCTAGGGCATCGGCTCCTTTGCCTCCGGTCATATCCTGGATTACCCGTTCCATCATTTTGGCACGCTCCTCTTCCGCCATCCCATCGAAGGCCGACATCAAACGCTCGGCTGCTTTGGTGAACGTTAAATCGACGAAGTAAGCCTTTTCCTCACTGCTTAATTTGAAAAAGAGGTCGTAAGTGGATTGATCCTCATTCAGTTCCTGTCTCTGTCGTAAATCCAAACGGTTGAACACCTCGCTGATCCGTTCCAACTCCCCCTTCCGGCGCTTCGCTTCCCCACCTGAACCCTCTCCATTCGACCAATCTTCAAACTCCGCCTCCTCGATCATCCTTTCAACCCTCTGGGGGCTGGCTTTCAGCCCCCCCATCCAGCCGCTTACCAGCAAAACACAAAGCCATACGCCGGCAATTACAAGCAGTCCGCGGATGAGAATATTGCCATTCATAGGATACGGGCGAAAACTAGCGCCGATCCTTTACCCCGCAAGCTGTTTACTTTTTGAAGGCGTTTTTGAGCTCAGCCACACTGGTAACCCTCAATTTGATGACCCCCAGTGAGTATACAGTCGCTCCCAGAGAAATGAGCAAACTCGTGGCGATAAGTTTTGTCCAGAATCCTCCTGCCAACCAGGTTTCCATCATTTCCTTCGCTCCATAAAGTCCCGCAGCCATCACGAGACTGGCAGCCAACATTCCACCAAGACGGCTCCAGTTCTCCCGTCGAAGTGACACGAATCCTTTCAAACCCCGCCAGAGCAAGAGGACATTTACCCAAGCTGCGACTGAAGTTGCCAAAGCGATTCCAACCAAACCAATAAAAGGAAAGAGCGTCAAACTCACCACTATATTCACGGCGACCGTAATCCCGGCCATGATCATCGGTGACTTTGTATTCTCCCGTGCAAAGTATCCCGGTTGAAGAACTTTGATAAGAACGTATCCCGGTAAGCCGATTGAAAATGCTGCCAGGGCCTGCCCACATCGCCGTGTGTCTTCTGGTGTAAATGCCCCACGCTCAAAAAGAAGCGATATAATTTCGTGAGGGATGGCGACGAATGCAACCGCCGCTGGCACCGTGATAATCATCGCCAGCTCAATCGCTGACCGCATCGTACCCGCAGCCTCGCTCTCCCTGCCATTCGTGAGAAGCCGAGTAATTTCAGGAAGGAGCACCATCCCAAATGCAATCCCAATCATCCCCAGAGGAAGTTGATACACTCGATCCGAATAATAGAGCGTCGAGATCGCGCCCTGTTGAAAAGATGCAATGATTCCCCCAACAAGTAGATTGATCTGTTGAATACCCGCCGCCAAAACTCCCGGCCCCATCAATACGAACAGGCGTTTAATATCACTGTTGAAAACCGGCTTTTGAATAGCGACTGGAAGACGGGCCCTGCGGCAAGTCCACCAAAGGAGACCCAGTTGAACAAATCCGGCGATCGCGACACACCAAGCCAGTAGCTCACCTTTAGCCTCGGTGATTCGAGCAAAACAGGTCAAGCCAATGAGAAATACGATATTGAGCATGACCGGGGAAAACGCCGGAGCCGCAAATTTCTTCAGGGTCGTGAGCACGCCACCCAGATGGGCGACCAGAGCCATGCATAGAAGGTAAACAAAAGTGATTTTCGATAACTTTACGGTTAAAGCAAAGGCTCCGGGATCGTTGCGGAAAACCTTTACTCGCCCTTCTCCCGAAATGGCACCCATGAACACGGCATAATCATGACCAGGCGGAAGCGGAACCCTCAGGATTCCATCGTCGGGAACGAGCCATTCACCCCCTCCAATAATCCTCTCTCTGGATTCTTGGAAAGCGGCCGCAATTTGCTCCTCGGAATCAGATTCCAAAATCTCAACTTCGCCTTTCCGCTTAAGCCCTTCGTTGATGACCGACTCCAGCGAAACTGTTTCCCCAACTGCCTGAACCTCGCCCCCAAAGATCTCCGCAAAGACCTTGGTGAACTCCCTTTCTCCCTTCCTGGCGAGAGTGAGATCATGAAACTGAATTCCGGAGCCTTTATCTTCGACTTGAAGATAAACTGCCTTGGCACCTCGGAGGGCAATTCTAAAATCAGAAGCCTCGCTCCCTCCAGCGTGCTCCGCCTTGGGAAGAAATCCCGGGACAACCGCCAACATCACCCAAGACATCAGTGGAATCAAAGCGAGAGTCAACACACCGAGAACAAGGAATAGGACCGAGAAGGCGTTATTAGCGAAACCCATCGCGGCAAAGCGGCCATCCTGCGCGACCCGTTTTCCAAAGAGCGGCACGAAGGCGGAATTAAATGCTCCCTCGCCGAAAATCCGACGAAACATATTCGGAAAGCGGAAAGCGGCATTGAAAGCATCGGCGACCATGCTGGTTCCAACCAGTGCCCCGATGAGGATATCGCGCAAAAAGCCCAGTATCCGGCTCATCAAAGTGAACCCGGAAAAGGTCATCAATCCGCGCAACATCTTGGGAAGAGTGCGTTGGCTGAGCCTGAAGCTCAAGAGATATTACCTATCCCCGACCTACCAGAACCACCAACCGCTCCCTTTGGCTTTCTTCTTGTGTTTCCCGTCACCAACCGAGAGGACTTCCACCTTAACATGAGTCAGGCCTTGGTCTTTGAAGCCCAACTTCGCTGCTGCACGGGGTGTAACGTCAATAATGCGCCCAGGGATAAATGGCCCGCGGTCGTTTAACCGCATCTCCAAGGACTTTCCATTTTTCAAATTGGTCACCTTGACTCGGCATGGAAGAGGGAGAGTCTTGTGAGCCCCAGAAACAGCAAATGGCATCACCCTTTCGCCAAGTGAGGTATTTCCCCTCATCAAGCCGAAGAGCTTACTTTCATCATACCAGGAAGCAATTCCCTCACTGGAATAACTCAAGGCTTGGTCGACAGAAAGCGGATGATACCGAATGCCGCGAATTGTGTAACTGCGAGTCTGATACCCGTCGTATCCTCCTCCACAGGACGGAAGGGAGATAGAAACCAGGACCAATGAAATCGATACGAGAGCAATTCGTGACCGGCTCATTTTCGCTCTAGGAATCACCCCTTTGCTGGAGCTCAGGAAGAGTCTTGGCGACTTTTTCCTTAAGAGCCTTCCCAACAAGGAATTTCACAACGGCCCGATCAGGAATTGGAATGGTCTTGTTTGGATCCTTGGGGTTGCGTCCGGGACGCCCTTTGGCAATTTTGGTTTCGAAGGTTCCAAAATCTCTAACAACGACATTGTTTGAATTAGCCAACTCTCTGGACACGATCTCAAGGACCATGTGAAACATTTTGGAAGATAAAGTCTGGGTGACTCCAAGACGGTCACTGACCTCTTGGATGATTTCTTTCTTAGTAAAATTAGCCATCTTTCTTAGGTATAGGTAGGGAACCCCAGCCAAAGCCCACCTTCCTCGAAAAGAGATGAACCATACTAGGGAATTCAGGTTACTCAACGTTTGGGCTAATTATTTCGGGAAAGCACAAAATAATTAGTTGCACAAGAATCAGTCCGACAGCATTTAGTGGACCAAGCTTGGAAAAACTTCGGATCGTGGCTGCTTTTTGAATCGTCAGACAAGAATCGCCATCTAAGTTTTTGACATTCATGAAGCGCACTGCGGACCGCCACCCTCTGATCAATTCCAGGGCTTTTCGCAACGCCCTTTCCCAATGGTTTGATACTGAAGGGAAAACATATCCCTGGAGGGTAACCGAAGATCCGTGGGCTATTTTGGTTTCTGAAATAATGCTTCAGCAGACCACTGTCGCCTCGGTGATTGCCAACCAACGGTTTGAGCGGTTTATGGAGGAGTTTCCGGATGTTGACACAATCGCCGAGGCGCCCGAATCGAAGATTCTGAGAGCGTGGGAAGGTTTGGGGTATTACAATCGCGTCCGCAATCTCCAGAAAACGGCCCAGGTGATTGTGAGTGAGAATGAGGGGCGATTCCCAAAATCGGCAGCCCTCCTCGAAAAACTTCCTGGCATTGGGAGATACACCGCCGGTGCTGTTAGCTCATTCGCTTTCAATGAACCCGCTCCCATCGTGGATGGAAATATTGCCCGCGTCCTCGCCCGATTATTTGATTTTGACACCCAAATCGATACCAGCGCCGGACAAAAGGAAATCTGGAAATGGGCCAGTGAGTTGCTCGATAAAGAATCGCCGCGTCGTTTCAATTCAGCCCTCATGGAATTGGGGCAGACATACTGCGGTGCCCGCGAAGTCCACTGCGTGGATTGTCCGGTGGGAGGTTTTTGCCAAACCCAATCTCCAATGTCGTTGCCGGTCAAAAGGCCGCGAAAAAAATTCGTAACGGTGGCCGAGCACGCGTTCCTGATTCTTGAGGATGATACGATTCTCCTCAGTATGGGAAGCGGTTCCCGAAGAAAAGGATTCTGGCATCTTCCACTTCGAAGCGAAGATGAATCGGCCCGCTTTGAGGAAGAAAGCCAACATCGATACACCATCACGCGCTATCGGGTGACAGTTCATCTCTATCGTGTAAACTCGTTTACCCGGATGAAAGGCGAAGAGTTCCACCCTCTGGACTCTCTCGAGGACCTCCCCATCGCGAGTCCGGTACGTAAAATCATTAAGGCGTCTCTATAGCCCGTATAGAGATAGCAGGGAGTCGGCCACCACTTCAACTTCAGTGCCCAAAATTGTTTTTCGGTAGATCTTCTCCTGGGCCTCATCGACCACCCGAACGCAACCGAAACTTGCTCTGGCTCGTTTGTTAAATTTCCCCACATGCATCCCAATACCATACCAGGTTAATCGCATCCAGTAAGGCATGGCGATTCCTTCATACTCGCTCCCTTCGGGGGCCTCTCCCTGATGCTCCCAGGCTTTCTCAACAACCACCTCTCGGGTTTCTATGTTAACAAATTTCCCATAGCGATTCGATCGCTTTTCCCCCACTCGTTCCAGTACGGGAAATATGCCTTCCGGTGTCTCTTTCCCTGGAACCCCTGTCGAAACGTCGGTTTCGAGAATGGCTTTTCCGTCGCCATTCAACAGCCAGGCTTTCTGATCCCAGAGTGAAATTTTCACTTTTGTCTCATCGGCCTTTGCAAGCCAGTAGTGGATTCCCCTCACCTTATACCCCGTCGCCTTGGGATCTTTGGGGCCATGGCTTACACACGAAGTTAGAATCACCAAGAGAGGCAGATACAGAAAAAGAGACTTCATCGGCGTGACTTTGGAACAAGTCGACTCGAAGCTCCACCCCTTTTATCAATTGGCGGGAATCACCGAAACCCGCCATCTCAAAAAATTCAATTTTCCAGGCGGTGAGGCTGGTGCCAGCGCTGACAAAACCCCACCGGTATGGGTCACCTCTACTCCATCAGTGGTCCAGGAAACCAGATCACTTGACCACTCCGCGTTGTAGGCAATGCCGGCCCTCAGGTTATCGAGAGGAACCTGCATGCTAAATCGCCCTCCGCTGTCCCGATTGACTGAAGTGACCGGACCATCGGAAGCAAGAAGCGGATGGGTTCCCAACGCATACTCCAACCCTTCGGTTGCTCCGTCGCTGTCGCTGTCGGCAAGGAATCCTCCCGCTTCAGGGAAATCGACGGTGGTCCATCTTTGAAACCCAGCAAGGAGATCATCGGCAACCACCACGACATCCAAGGGTTGACTCCATGCAAACGAGGTCAAGCCAATCAAGGGGCGGATTCTCAATGAATACTCCTCACCTACGGGAAGGGCGATATCACCGGCAAGTTCACTGATGTTCAGCTCTCGGTTTCCCTTATCCAGAGGAATGATCGTGGACGCCCCCAGATCGGTAGCATTACTTACCGAAATATCATCGATGAAAACTCCCGTTGTCGCTCCCCACTCGCTGGTGTTTACACCATAGTTACTCGCCCCTTCCGGTTTACTGAGTTGGAACCTCACCAAGGTAACGCCTTCCGCTTCCGGAAGGGGCAAAGTGTACTTTTGAAATGATGGTCCAATGTTGAGTGTCCCCGGAACACTGCTTCCAGGGAGATCAAGCCAAGTAGCTCCTCCATCGATAGAGCTTTGGGTTTTGAAAGTCGTGGTGCCTGCCATCAATCCCAGCCGCGCATAGTAGGTCAGCTGGGCGCCGGGTTGAGGGATGATCGACCGACCCAGTTCGAATGACTCTATCTGTTCGTCAAAGACGGCCTGACTGGGAAACGCTAGGCGAAAAGCATGAGTTCCGCTTCGCCAGAATTGGTAAATGGAAAACTGGGTGGAGCTCCGGTAATCATAAGCCGCGGAGGTGTGATCGATTGTCGAGGTCGCTTCACCCAATTCAGCACCCTCGTTCCAATTAGCCTCTCCAGGCTGGCTAAGCTCCACTTCATAGCTATCAGCGACTGCCAGTTCCGAATGGTAGACAGTGGCTCCTAGTGAGGGAACTTCCCTATCACCCATCAAGCTCAGAGGTTCACTCAGGACGTTGGGATTGATCACTGTGACCTCGTAAGTATGAGAAGACGGCCCGGGACCGATGATGCCGGTCACGGACACCTGAAATGTCTTCTCAAAGAAATATTCCACAGGCAACCCCGAGGGAGCCCAAACAAGAGTCGAATCTCCATAAATCCCCTTGACTGGCCCTCCGGTGGTCCCGCTTCCATCCGCGCCTGTTTCCCCTGGAAGGTTGGTTTCCGACGCCAAAGGAAACCCGATATTCCGAGAAACGATGGTGAGGGGAATTGCGTTGCCATCGCCATCCTGCATCGAGACTGAGGCCGTATTGAAATTTGCTCCAGGACGAGATAGAGACCAGAGCCCAGTTAAAATAGGAGATGGCGTATATCCGGGATTGGGCCAAGACACAAAATCAATAGGCCTTTCTTCCGGAGTGAATCCCCCGATCACATAGAGCGCATTCACGCTCGGCCTAATAAGCTGTCCATCTCCCGCCAATATTGGTGGAACATCCCCAACTGCCATCTCCTTGGCTGCCGAAAATAGGATCCACCGTCGGTGTCCAACCTCTCGGTTGGCGAGGGCATCTCCGCCATATCCCGGCTCATCCATGTAATCGTCGATCGCATCACAACCCCAAGAAAACCCTGAGAGATTGCTGTAGCGGGCTCCATTCCAAGCGGACGGGCTAAAGCAAGGCCATGAAGTCGGTAGTTCGTGCGTTAAAGTGAATGAACCAGGAATACCGAGGTCAAAGGGCTGACTGACGTGTGCCATTACGGCTGCCCGGGCTGCTTCTGATCGGGTAGTTCCCGATGGCGGGATGACATCATCGCCCAAGCTGAACACGGGCTTTTCGGAAAAATCGATGTTGGCAGGCAAACCGGCCATCGCGCGAAAATAGTTTACACGCCTTCGAATATCTTCGGTATATCCGGCCGGAGGAGCCGAAAGAGAACACCCGTCTGCTGATTCAACGCCAGCCCACTTGTCGGCAAAACCACTCGATGCCAAATAATACCGATGCCAAGCTGAGACCACTTCGTCCCTCGAGCTAGTATCAATCGAAAAACCAAAACTAGCCACCTCCCCGATAACGGTTGAGCAGCAAAACGCCAGGTGGATGGCTATCCGAACCACAATGCCTTCTGAACGCCTCCCAACATACATACAGAGTGATAGTTTATATATTTTTACGCAAAATCAAGGAGAAAGAAGATTACTAGCACGAAAATTGGTAACGGGTAGAAGAAATCATCGCCAAAATCGCGGTCTCGACCCTAAGAGTGAGCCCCCCCAAACCCACTGGAAGGAAGTTCTTTGATTGAATTTCATCGTACTCGTTGGGAGAGAAATCCCCCTCAGGACCAACCAAGAGAATCACCGAATCGGGCTCGGCTATTTTACTGAAAATCGTCTTTATTGGCTTCGTTTCAGGGAGGAGCGCTCCAACCAACTTTATCGAAACATGATCGGATCTTGAGAGATATGTCGCCAAATTCTCGGGGGAGGATATTTCCGGAAGGAAATTTTGACCACATTGTTTGCATGCCTCCAAAGCAATGCGGTCCCATTTCCCCTTCTTTTTTGGAAAATGAGACGGCGGAATCTTAACCATCCCTTGCTCGCTAAGAATGGGATGGATTGCCGAAACTCCCAATTCCACGGCTTTTTGGACGATAAGATCAAAGGTTTTCCCCTTGGGAATTCCTACCGCGATTTCAATTCGGGGGCTTAATGTCTGGCTTTTTCCTGACTCTTCGACGGCAACGTCGATTGAATTTCGATTTACTGAAGTGATAGGGCCACGAGCCCATCCACCTTTACCATCGAAGCCTTCGATCCAGTCCCCCTCCCGTTTTCGCATTACCCGCGAGCAATGGCGGGCTTCTTCTCCGTGCAATGAAAAAGGCTCGTGCCACCCCTCGGGGGGAATCCAAAAACGGTCCATGGGGATGAGTTTACAGATCAAAGAAGCGTTTGGCTTTCTCAAAAAACCCCTCCTGCATTGGAGAGTTCTTTTCGCCAATCGACTCCGTGAATTCCTGAAGCTTTTCCCTCTGCTCCCGATTAAGCTTGGTAGGAACTTCGACCTGAACCTCGACATGCAGATCGCCTTTGCGACCGGATGACAAACTCGTCATTCCGCGATCACGCAACCTGAAGGTCGTTGATCCTTGGGTTCCCGGAGGAACTTTAATCGTGGCTCGACCGGTGAGAGTGGGCACCTCGAGTTCACCTCCCAAGGCTGCGGTTGAAAAAGGAACAGGAATCTCACAAAAGAGATCATCGCCATCTCTCTGGAAAATATCGTGATCCTCCAAATGTAAAAACACATATAAATCCCCAGCAGGGCCGCCGCGCAATCCAGCGTCGCCCTTGCCTGTGGAGCGCAATCTCGTGCCATCATCGACCCCTGCGGGTATTCTAATGCTAACCCGCTCGGGGGCTTGGGCTCTTCCATCTCCATTACAATCCCCACAAGGATCGGAAATCACGTGGCCGGAGCCGCGGCATTCCGGACATGTTGCTTGCTGAATAAAGATGCCACGCTGTTGGGCCACCACGCCGCGGCCACCGCAGGAAGAACAGGCCTTCGCGCCACCGCTACCGGACCTTGAGCCGGATCCGGAACATTTGCCACAGGAGGCATACTTTTCGATCTCGAGTTCCTTTTCCACTCCTTCGGCGGCCTCCTCCAGGGTGATTTCAAGGTCATAACGCAAATCACTCCCCCGCTTTTTTCCGGAAGCGTCGCGACGGCGTCCGCCACCACCTCCAAAGAGATCGTCGAACATGCTTCCGCCTCCGCCTCCCCCGAAGACCTGGCTAAAAATATCCATGGGGTCGTGGAATCCGCCCCGACCACCTCCGCCACCACCGCTTTGGAAAGCGGCGTGTCCGTAGCGATCATAAGCAGCCCGCTTTTCCTCGTCGCCGAGAGCTTCGTAGGCCTGTCCCAATTCCTTAAACTTCTCCTCGGCATTTGGATCATCGGGATTTTTGTCCGGATGATGCTGCACCGCTGCTTTGCGGTATGCCTTTTTGATTTCTGCCTGACTGGCGGTTTTTGACACCCCCAGAACTCCGTAAAAATCTCGTTCGCCGGACATTTATTCAGCTTCTTCGGTTGGGGTTTCTGAGGCCTTGGCAACGACCACGACAGCAGCTCGTAGGAGACGATCATGAATGCGATACCCTTTGCGTTTTACAAAGAGGATTTCACCCGGCTCTGCGCCGTCCTTTTCTTCTTCAGCCACAGCCTCGTGGAGATTGGGATCGAAAACCCCTTCGGCGGGAACTTCCACCAGGCCTTGCGCGGCAAGAAAGTCATCGAGTTGTCCTTTCACCATTTCCATGCCCTTATAAATCATGGAGTCCTGTTCCTGTTCTGCCATTTGCAGACCCATTGAAAAGTTATCAAATACCGGCAACAATTCTTCGATCAGTCCCGCCCTCGCAAATCTTAAATCTTCCGAGCGCTCGCGCGCCATTCGCTTGCGATAATTGTCAAGATCAGCGGCTGTCCGAATCGCGGCTTCCTTCCACTTCAAGGCTTCCGCCTCCGGAGTCAGGGGCACTTCTTCCTCAGGAGCTTCCTCCCCGGATTCAGCCTCCTCTTCTTCAAGCTCGACCCCCTCGACAACTTCATCAGTCGCGGGGGCTTCCTCTCCAATGGGCTCAGTTTCCTGCGCGCTATCTTGCATGGCCGAAACCAATAGCTCCAGTCAGCCAATCGTCAACCTATTTACCTGCTTCAAAAAGCCCTCTTCATCGATTTCCCGGGCCTTGATCTCCACTGACGCCGAAAAGGCCGGACCGGAGATCCTCCCTTGATTGATAGAGAATCCTGGGAGCAATTTTCCCGCACTATGCTCTTTCCAGCCAGTTTGGGGCATTTGAGTGGTGGTTTCGTAATCGGGATCAGGAATGGCAAAGCTGACGACTCGGCCCCCTTGAACCAAACAACCAAAGACTTCTCCATCACTGGAGGCCCCCTCATCGAAAGACCAAACAGAGATCTTCTTTCTCCTGAGTTTACCAATCAGTTCATTTCTTCCCTCAGCACCGCGAAGGATTACACAATTGCTTTGGGTCTTGAGCGCCGTGGCGAAAATCTCCCCATCGGTGGTCCCATACACCAAATTGACCCGGGCGCGAATCACCGTGGGCCAAACGATTCCCAAAATCCCACTAAGATCATCATCTCTCCACTCAACCAACATTCTGGAGCGGCGACTGGCGATATTGACCTGTCCCAGTTGCAGGGCATTCACCCTCATTTGCCGGGCACTCTCACTTCCCTCCCGACATTTTTTCAAAACTCCGGAGTATCCCGGAGGAAGTCCTCTCTTGGACCTGGGCTTTCGATATGTCTTGGGCCGGAATCTCTTTTCCCTCTCCGTCGCCGTAATGACTGAGAGATCTCGTAATCTCCCGGCTAGATCATCTTTGGGATCCATCAAATCACCGAAGGCAACATTGACTCCATATTTTAAGGTGCGGGGATATTTCTTAAGGAAATTCCCTTCGGCAAAAGACCAAACCGATCCCCAAAGTCCATCCATATAGGCTGGTAGGATGGGACACTTGGCGCGCTTTGCGATCATCTGATATCCCCGCTTCAATTCGCTCACCCCTCCGGTCCGCGACAATTGACCTTCCGGGAAAATGCAAACCACGGCACCTTCATTGAGAGCGTCGCTGGCAACGCGAATCGCGTCTTTCGCTTTCGACGGGGTAATGGGCACCGTGTCGAAAAAACGCGCCATTTTCCCGATCCACTTCCGCTCAAAGCAATCGGCGAACATCAAGAAGCGTATCGGCCTCGGACATGCTGCTGATAACACGATGGCATCAATGTAGGTCAAATGATTTGAAACGAGCAAAACGCCACCCTCGCGAGGAATCTTATCAACCCCCTTGGCCTCAAGTTTGTAAATGGAGCGAAAAACCCCCAGCACAATTAATCTCACGAAGTCCCTGGGAAGAAGCCGCATGATGTAGATTGTGGCCCACCCGCAGATGACGGCGATGAAGATGAATTGCATCCAACTGGGAACTCCAAGAGCCTTGAGACTATACTGCAATCCCACCGCAAACACTCCTGCGAGATTGGTGCACAAATTGGAAGCGGAGATTACCAGGCCCCGCTCACCATTCGGCGCTCTGTCTTGTTGATAAGCATTTAGCGGAACGAGAAACATCGCCGCACCACAACCTGATAAACCGAGAAGAATATGCGCCGACCATCCGGCTGGGGTAAATGCCAGAGCCAACATTCCCAGGGTCATCATCACGCCCCCCACCGGAATCAAACCCAGTTCATTTCGACGGGCGCAAATTAAGCTCGCTGAAATACTGCCGACAACAATTCCCACCACGACTGGAGTCCACAACAAGGCGGTCTCCACTCCCATCCCTGCGAAACTCCCCTTCCGTTCCTGGGCAATTTGAATCAAGAGTAACTGCAGAAACCCTCCGAATCCCCAGAAGAAGGCGATTCCCTTCGTGCTCCGCCAAAGAGGAAGGTCCCGCCTAACTTTCATCAGGTCACTGAAGTGCTTCAAGACCACTCCTTTGGAAAAAGTTACGGCGCCCTGAGGTTTAGTGGGCTGAATAAGATGGCACAGGATTAGAGAGATGACCGCACCAATGAGAATCCAAAGAATCGGAATCATGGCAGCCTTCCATGGCTCCGAATCCAGCCCCTGTTGAATACCCCATTTATCAAACCAGACCCCACCGATAATTTGACCAAGCAGAATGGCCAGAATCACCGTCCCTTCCATGACCCCATTGGCAAAGCCCAATCGGTTTGATCCCACAATCTCCTTCACCACCCCCATCTTGGCGGGACTGAGAAGCGCCGACTGCATCGCAAGCAAGAAGAAAGCTGCTAACACAATTACCAAAGCCAGCATTGAGTGATCCTTTCCAAAAATCGTTCCCACCCAAAGAGCTCCGCCCATCATTCCCAAGACAAAGAGCTGGAACCACGAGGACCAACGAATGACCCGATGTTTGGCAAAGCGATCGCCCAACCACCCTGCCGTGGGAGCAAACAGGATGAATGGCAATACCATGAGAAGTCCCAGAATGTATTCCATGCCCTTTGGCGCTAAGCCAAGACCAGCTAAAGCCACACCGAGAGGGATCAGGATGAACTTCGCGAAGTTGTCATTGAAAGCATTGGTCGACTGCATTCCCACCAGCGCCCAAAACGACATCCATTCGCGTTTTCCCGGTTCTTTTTCCTCAGTTGTGTTGCTCACCCCGGTAAATTACGTGGATTTGATCATTCTTCTAAATCGATATTTAAAGTGAAAACATCGATTAAAATGACTAACCTTTTGAAAATTCTAGGAACCTTAGGCTCCCTAGGCACGCATAAAGACGACATTCTGATTCACAGAACCCCTTCCTTCCTTTTTCCTCTCCCCCGTGCCCTGTCTCCTTGCCATCGAATCGTCCTGTGACGAAACCGCCGTCGCGATCATTTGTCGCGAAGAAGGGAGACCACGCCTGCTTACCTCATTAATCTCTTCCCAGATCGAGATCCATCGGGAATACGGTGGTGTCGTTCCTGAAGTGGCTTGCCGTAACCACGCTCTCCGCATCCGACCACTCGTTCAACAGGCTCTCGACGACGCCAGCCTCTCTTTCGAAGAAATCGACGCCTTCGCCGCGACCCGTGGCCCAGGCTTGGCTTCCTCCCTTCTTGTCGGCTTTTCCTACGCCAAGGGACTCGCCGCTGCTACCGGAAAACCTTTTTACGGCATTAACCACATGGAGGGACATCTCCTTTCACCATTTCTCGAACCCGGCAAGGTGGCGCCTCACCTCGGGCTTATCGTTTCCGGAGGCCACACTCTCCTCATCGATGTCCAGGGGTTTGGAAATTACAAATTAATGGGGCATACTATCGACGACGCTGCGGGCGAGGCTTTTGATAAAGTCGGACGCATGCTCGACCTCCCCTATCCCGGTGGCCCCGAAATCGAAAAGCACGCCCGCGAGGGGAATCCTAAAGCCTTCCATTTCCCCAGACCCCGGCTCAAAGACGCTCCGCTCGATTTTTCATTTTCAGGACTCAAAACCGCAGTGCTCTACCAGCTTCAAAAACTGGAAAATCCGCACTCTCAACTCGCCGACCTTTGCGCGTCGTTTCAGGCCGCAGTCATCGATTCCCTTGTCAAAAAAACAATTCTAGCCGCTCTGGAGGCGGATCGCCAAATGATCACCCTTTCCGGAGGAGTCGCTTGCAACAAAGCCCTCCAATCAGCACTTGGGGCAGCGGCGAAAGAAGCAGGAATGACTCTATTTCTTACCCCGCCAGCACTCACCACTGACAATGCCGGCATGATCGCCTTCGCTGGACTCCTTTCCTCGGAAAATCGTGAGGCCGACTTTCTGACTGTCGGGATTGACCCCAATCTTTCTCTGACGGCATAATTCATTGCAAGGGATGCCCTCCTTTCTAACTTATAGAAAGAATCACAAAAATGCCTTACCCCGACCTCAAAAATGCCACCCGCCAGCACTATCTCAAAGATTTTTTTTCATCGGACTGAGCGGGAATCAAGCCCGGTATGTCATACGGCGAGACCTTACCGATGGGCTATCTCTCCATGACAAATCCCGTGGGCTTGCATGATTTTCACGCAACTCTCCTCCGCCTAGTCGGCTTCGATCACCATAAGCTCTCGAAGCCCTTCCGGGGCCTCAATCAGAAACTCACTGGCGTGAAAGAGTCCAAGATCCTGAAGGATGTTCTTTCCTAATAATCACTTCTTGGGTGCCGCAACCGCGGGAGCGTTCAATTTGCGTGCCCAGATATTGCGGAAGCGAACCGGATTACCGTGATCCTGGAGTCGCAAACCGCCTGCCTTACTTTTCCCGCCAGCCTGAACTGCAAATTGAGTCACAACTCCGTTATGCAGAACACTAATAGAGCCTGGTTGAATCACTTTCCCGTCGGTGCCCTTTTTCTCGCGAATGCAAATGACATCGTAAGTTTGCCATTTACCAGGACCACGGCTTGCGTTCACCAATGTAACGCTCGCTTTGTAGAGGGACGAAGCCTGCCCATCGGGATAGGTGTCATTTTGAAATGAATCAAGAACCTGCACCTCGGGATATCCGCCAATAAAGACGCCACTGTTTCCGCGTCCCTGGCTGTTTCCTTTAACTTCAGCTGGCGTGCACCACTCGATGTGCCATTGGCAGTCGCCCTCGATCTGATCGAGCGTTTCGATCTGGCCGGTTCCTCTGACGACTTCCATGTAGCCATCCTTTACCAGCCAGGAGACGGTTTTTCCGTCCTTCTTTTTCCCGCCCTTCCATTTGGAAAGATCTGTCCCGTCAAAAAAGACGACGGCGTCGGAAGGAGCATTCCCGGCCTGATCATCTGAGGAAAATCCCGGAGGAGTCACCACTGCCGGGCGGTGGCTTTGCATCTTTTCTTTGCTCCAACGGCCGGCATCCGAGGTTGACTTCCCCTCCTCGGCGAGAAGAGCTGTAGCGGCAAGGGGCAGGGTAATAATGAGGGTGGAAATTTTCATGATATTTTGTGTTCGAGACAACTCATACGGAATCCCTGCTCTTGATCTCTCACTCGAGCTGACTTTGCGGTTTCCTCTCTTTGCGCACCACTCTGACATCCCCAGCAGGGCAGGTCCCCTTTTGCGTCGCGAATTTGACCGACCAAACCAAGACTCCGCCAACAATTTCGTGATGGCGCCATGATTCTCAGTCCTGGAGGCGCCGCTGCGCAACTTTATGCGAACAACGGAGCTAAGGAATTCCCCTTGTAATCGTCTGCCCCGCTGGATGCTTTTCTGCAAAGAATGCCCCGGAAAATCCGTTAAAACTGTCAGATCTTAGTTGGTGACTTGCGCTGGGAGTATCTTGTCAGCGTGGAATGGCCCGCAAAACCCAGGTGGTTCCTCCACTTAACTCAACGATGGCGGACGAGCCAGATGAAAACCCAATCAGTGAGACGGCAGCGGTTGTATGTGAAGCTTGTTAACCCCTGAGACATTGAAAATCTAAGAGCTAACCCCGCATCAGTTTTCAAAAAGACAACTTAATTCCCTGAAGCCTTCTGAGCCGTTCACCCTAGCTTTCCCCCAAAGATTTGTATAGATGATCTAATCCACTGCGCAACATCCAGGCACGTTTGGTGTTATCTTTCAACTTGTTGGTAGCGCTCACGAGGGTCTCCATTGCGCCAACAAACTCACCATTAATTTTCTTGGTCGCAATCAGCTCCTCCAAGCAATCACGATAAATATCAGCGCAGCCCTGATGGTCCCCCTGGTTGAAAATAGGGACGCCACGGTCGATCGCAGATTCGATCAACTCGATGGGAGATTTCGAGGAAGAAACGTCCACTGGGTCCTTGGCCATACTCCGCTTTTCAGGAAGAAGAACCGAATCAATCACATGGATTACACCATTGTCCGCAACGATGTCTGTCGACACGATCGTTGAAGAATTCACCTTCAACAACCCGTCTTTGACCATGAACGTGAGAGGTTCACCGGAGAATGACATGGCCTTTTTCGCGTTCAACGCATCCCCGGCTGAAACCTTCCCATTGAGGACATGCATCGCGAGAATCTCTTGTAGAGTCTTCCGATTTTCCGACTTCAGGAGAGACTCCAATGTCCCTTTCGGAAGTTTGCTAAAAGCCTCGTCGGTTGGAGCTAGAATGGTGATCCCCGATGCGCCGGAAAGCGTATCTGAAAGTCCGGCAGCCTGGACCGCAGACAAGAGGGTGCTAAATTTTCCGGACCTTTTGGCGATTGCCACTAAGTCAGTCCCGGGTTTGGGCGGAAGCAATACCGAATCAATGACGTGAATTGTTCCATTCGAGCACTGAATGTCCGAATTGATTAAGGTGGAATCATTCACCTTAATCTTTCCATCGGAAAACGTGACCGAAATACTCTCTCCCGTAATTGCTTTAGCGTCTTCAGCCTCTAGGGCACCAGCCAACCTTATGGAGCCTGCAAGAACATGATATTTAAGAATTTTTCCAAGTTCTTCGCTATTCTCGGGCTTCAGCAGGCTGGAAATTACTCCCGCAGGGAGCTTGCCAAACGCTTCGTCGGTAGGAGCAAAAACCGTGAATGGCCCCTCACCTTGCAAAGTTTCAACGAGCCCGGCGCTGGTTAAGGCCTTTGCAAGCGTTTTGAATCGACCGTCGGAGAGGGCTGTCGCAACCAAGTCGCTTGGACCCGCATCACCATATGTCCTAATCCAGTCAACATTGAGTTCAAATGCCCCCGGGTTTTTATCAGCCAGCAGCAAACCAACCCGACTGACTTTCGAAGGATCAAAAACCTCGTCCTTCAACTTCATTCCTCGAAAGCTCCCTTTGAATCGATCGAAAGGAATCTTCACCTCCGCCCACTCGCCCTTGTTTGTTTTGAACTCGGCCATGAACGATATTTCCATGCCCCTATAGCGAGCGTCGGTGCCGAATCTCATTTGGTAGGTTCTTCCATCGCCTTTGACGCGGACGAGCAGCCCATCAGCCCCGCTAAGATCCATCTTAACCTTTTCTGTCCGAATCGAAGAAAAGCCCCCATTATTTTCAAGAGAAAGCGTCCCCCTGAAAGTCAGGATACCCCCACCGTTCACTCCAAAATTACCCTTAGAAAGCCCTCCCATGACTCCATCGTCCACGACTCGCCACGACAGAGAGTCGGACTCTGCCTTATCAAATTCAGCAACTGAGTTCACGGCTGCGCCGAGAGTGAGGCCTGAGGCCGGTAACCCGGCAGCAAGAAAGAGCGAAGTGAGGAGAATACTTTTCATCCCGATCAACAATCCATCGGAAAAAAGAGTGTCAACGTGTTTCTCTCGAAGAGCTTAAATTCTTGATCTGCCTACCGGACGTCAATTGCGCCCGAAAAATCCAGCCGGGAGAAAGCCTTTTTCATGCTGAAAACTTTTCCGATCTACTGTAAATCCACTGAAAAGAAGGGGTTTGCAGAATTCACCTCCCCTTTGTTTTTTCGATTCTATCCGCAGAATCTATGGGTTGGCGTGCTCGAAGGAGCCATCGAAGAACTTGTTCTCTGCTCCGCCGACAATATCGAGCGAAAATGGTATTCGCTGCCTGAGCGTCATCACCGAGCGCTAGCAAGTCACGCGTGCACCAAGAGAATCGAATCAACCGCGTGATCCTGGTGAAGGATATCCGACACGACGACGAGGGGTGTCCCCTGTTCAATTCCATGGTGCGTTCGTAGTAATTCAACCGCGGTTGAGATTGTCTCACGGGGTGGCTTGCTGAACGAGATCTTGAAACTTTTCACCCCTCTTGAAAGCGTTAGGGTTTGGCAGGTACCTCCTTCAGGAGTGAAGGCAAAGATCTCAGACATAGGGCGAAGCAATGCTGCCCGGTGAGCGGTCTTCCCCGATACGGTAAAGACCAGTAGCAAAGCTCCAGAAAGAGAGTCAGCCAAACCAACCGCGGCCTTAATCGTCTTTTGCTTCTCAGTGTTCAGGATTGCCTCTCCGCCATAACCAAGCCCTCTCGAGCGTTCAATACGTCGAGCAACCCGATCCATCAATTCGACACATCGCACCGGATACTTCCCAACAGTCGTTTCTCCCGAAAGCATGATGGCGTCGGTCTCCTCATAGACTGCATTCGAAACATCGGTCACTTCAGCTCGAGTTGGAGTGGGACTCTCAATCATCGATTCCAGCATGTGAGTTGCCACGATCACCCGACGTCCGATTTGATGACAGCGCTTGATGATCTTCCGCTGAATAATGGGAAGCTCTTCCACATGAACCTCAATCCCTAAATCACCACGAGCCACCATGATTACATCAGACTCTCGGATGATGTCGTCGAGATGCTTCATCGCCTCTTGGTCTTCGAGTTTTGAAACAATCTGCGCGCTGCCCCCTGCGGCCCTTTGCGTTTCTCTTAACTCTCGCACGTGGCTGGCATCCCTCACGAATGACCCAGCAATATAGTCCGTCTGACACTCCGCTGCAACTTTGATGTCGGCATGATCCTTTTCGGTGAGCGCCGGAAGATTTAAGCGTACTCCGGGGAGATTGATATGACGCCGCGATCCCATCTCGCCGGATGTTAAAGCCTTGCAGACAATGCGATCCTCTGACGTCTTCTCAATCTTCATCAAGAGCTCTCCATTATCCACCGTCAGTTCGTCTCCTTCGGACACATCGGACATGAGTCCGGGGTAATTCACCGTCGTCGACTTCTCAATCTGCGAAGCCGAACCCTCCACCCGAAACTCCACTCGGTCCCCTTTAGTCAGAGCAATCTTCTCTTCCACATCTCCGGTGCGAATCGATGGCCCTTGTAAATCAAAAAGCACCCCAAC
Organism: Akkermansiaceae bacterium; assembly: GCA_029253285.1. Lineage (GTDB taxonomy): Bacteria > Verrucomicrobiota > Verrucomicrobiia > Verrucomicrobiales > Akkermansiaceae > SW10. Next base: position 86,152 of record JAQWZU010000132.1, read on the forward strand.
TGTTCTTCCCACTTCTTCTGAGATCGCTCGGATTCTCGGGACAATTTCACGACACCACTCATGGCGGGCATGACTCATATTGAGGCGGAAAACATCTGCGCCAGCTTCGACTAGTTTCCGCAACATTTCCGGAGATTCCGTCGCTGGTCCCAGGGTGCAAATAATCCGGGTTTTCCTTGTTTTGCTCACCTCGGCAAGTTGGCACGCTGCACCCACCCCAACAAGCTATCTTCCTCCGGTTTCGATCATTTTCCGGAGACGAAACATGGAGTTTGGGTAAAAGCCCCATACTCTTGACCTTTGTCCTTCCAGGACACCGGAGAGATCTGGTAACACCAGAAACTACTCATACTTCCACTTCATGATCCAAGGATCGCCGGTCTCTTTCTGGGCCACTTTGAGTTTGTCTTGATATTTATTAAGCAATTCAGCGTGCTTGGGCAATTCGGCGAGATTACGGGTTTCATCTGGATCGGATGAGATGTCAAAGAGTTCGAATTGGGGCCGTTGAATATACGATTTCACGCTGCGTTCCCCATAGGTGGCGTCCTTCCCTTTTTCCCATTGCGCCTGCCAGGTCGCGGCGACCCAGAGATCTGACGCGAAGGGATAAGGCTGTCGGTAGGCGATGTTCCAGATGAGTTTGTAGTTGCGATCACGGTAGGAACGCATGGGGTAATACATTTGGATTTCATGGAAGGTGTGGGAAGCAACGATGTGATCCCATCCTTTCGCGCTGCTCTCCTCGAGAATCGGCAACCAAGAACGGCCGTGGTATTTTTTGGGAACCTTACCGGTGTTCTCCCCCTTCCCTGCTTTTTCAAAACTGAGCGGCTTCTTGGGCTTGTTCAATTTCGCATTGTAGGCACCCGCCATATCAAGAATCGTTGGAGTGATGTCCGAGTGGGAGATCATCGCTTTATTAACGAGACCTTTGGCTTTTGAGCGAGGATCGCGAACGATGAAGGGAACACGTAAACCAGCTTCATAGACTGTTGTCTTGGCGCCAGGAAATGCCATGCCGTGGTCTGCGGTGTAGATCAAAATGGTATTGTCCCACTGTCCTGTTTCTTTGAGTAGCTCGATCAAGCGACCGAGACCGTCATCGATGCGGGAACAGGATTGATAATACTGGCTCAGCTCGGCGCGTGACTCCGGGGTGTCGGGAAGAAACGGCGGGACGATAACGTCGGCCGGATCGTAGAAAACTTCCTTTACGCCTTTGCGTGATTTTTTGTCGGGAAGATTTCCGAAGAGATCCGGCTTATGTTTGCCCGGAAAGGATTTATCGACGCCGCCGCCGCGATGTGGATCGGAGGGGCAAAAATAGAGGAAGAATGGCTTGTCTGTTTTCTCTTCGAAAAGCCCGCGGCAATTGTCGGCCATCTCACGAGGGTTACGGGAACTCCCGGGAAGGTATTGGTCGAAGTGGAAGACTGATTCTGGCGCGACGTGCAGCTTGGCGATCTGTGCAGTGCGATATCCGGCCTGCTCCATCAAAGGTGGAAGAGCGAAGGCCCGCATTGACATGAAGGACTCGAATTTGTGGAAGTGATGGGTGTGCCCGTATTGTCCGTTGAAGTGATTGTGCAGGCCGGTGAGAATCACTGAGCGTGAAGCCGAACAGGATGCCGTTGTAGCGAAGGCCTGGGTGAATCGAACACCTTCTTTGGCCAGGGCGTCGAGATTGGGAGTCTTGATGACGGGATTTCCGTAACACCCTGCCACCGGAGATTGGTCATCGGTGACGATAAGGATGACATTTGGCTGCTTGGCGGTAGTAATGCCGACGGAAAACAGGAAGGCAAGAATGCGGGACATGAAGAATTATACGCCGACAGGCTACAATTCTTCGGCTCAAACTTGATATAGCCGAAAACTGTATTTTTGGTCACATCAGGTTTTCGGCGGAGAACTCAGGCTCCACGCCAAGATTAAAAACCTCAGCTTCCCTACCACTCCTGGGTAAGCTCATACTGGCTGGCCAGTTGCAAGAGATCTTCACGCATGGGCCATTCGTCGGGGCGCTCGCATGGTCCGTCATGGCGTTTGCTGGCACCTTTGAGCGTCATGCATCCGGTATTATCGCCAATGGCGCGAATCTCTTCTACTTCCTTGGCAGTGAGACGGGCGTCTTCAGGAAGCGAAGCGTAATCGCGGATCTTATCTTCGATAGGGACGGCATCGTCCCCCGCTTCCTGAATCACAGTCGGAACGACACACTTCACCGGCTCTTGGGAGAGGTTCCACGCCGAGGCGAACTGCATCATGCTTAAGCCATGCCTCTCGGCAATCGGACGCATCTTTTCGATTCGCTCGCACCCACGTTCGACCCAGCCTTCGGGACGATAGCTGCGATGATCACCGGGACGGAATTCGTGTCCGGGCTTCATGTCGTCGTGGAAAATTCCACCGTAGTCCACTACGCGGGTCAGGATATCGATATTATTCTTCTTTGCCGATGCCAAGACGTGCTGCCCTGGCCAAGGCTCAAGCGGATTAAGAATCACCATGGCCCAGTCGATCACCTCTCCGAAGTTCTCGAAAACGTGAAGCATATCGAGGGTGAAGCCATTGGCGGGCCCAGGGGCGATTCCGAGTCGCTCGGCGAGCCCTTCTTGCTTCAGTCCGTCCATCCCCTTCCAAACATCGTCGCTGGTGTATCCGGTCTCGTCGGGGTTGTGCAGCATGAGGAGGTCGAAGTGGTCCGTGCCGCAATCCTTTAGGGAATTCTCACAAGCCTTGCGAAGAAAATCATGATAGCCAGCCGCAGTTCGGAGTGCCGGACTGGTAAAGCGCGGATATCCCGAACTTCCCTGCCGTTCTCCTTCATAAAAATCGTGTCCCAACATTCCCACGAGGCAGTAGCTATCGCGCGGGTATTCGGAAAGAACCTCGCCCAGCGCCTTGTCGGCCCTTCCGGTTCCGTAGACATCAGCCGTCACAAAGGTCCGGATTCCGGAATCGTAGGCCACCCGGATACACTCCTGATAACGATCTGCCTCCAGCATTTCGCCGAAGTGCATATAGCGTCCACCGCTCCAGGTTCCGTAGGCTGTTCTTGTCAGGTTCATAGTAGTTGCGGGGAATAAGGATTACTTGGACCGAGGTTTCAAGGGCAAGTTTAGGCTGCCCTGACCCGATTCGAGGTAATGCCTAGCAATCGGCATTCCCATGTCCCACCCAAGGTTACAACAAACTTATCAAGCCTCTACTCGGAATACGGCTTTTTTTCGCCTTCCTTTTCGCCCTCTTTGTTGGCGTGCTCCTTTTCCTCCTTCGGCTCGTGTTTGAAGAGTTCTTCGGTGCCGGGTTTGCCGTTTTCAGACTTCCATTCGTGACGCTCACAAGAAGCCAATCCGAAGCCGATTACTGCCAGAACAAAAAGAGAATATTTCATCACGCCCGCTGGATACGCGACCTTTCCGAAAAAGGCAATGCCATCTTTCCTGATGAAGACAAACCAGTCGAAAGTCGGGCCTTTGATTCTCCCGAGGTAATTTAGGCTACTTTCCTAGAATTCGCCTTTAAAGGAGCATCTCGCTGTCGGCGTCTCGTAGATCACGATCTCACAGAGGCCCGGGAGGTCTTTTCCAAGCTTCCTCCAGAACCAAGCCGCCATGATCTCAATTGTGGGGCTCTCGAGGCCTTCGATATCATTGAGGTAGGAATGATCCATTTTCTCCAGAAGCGGAGCCATGGCCTCAGAAATGCATTTGTGGTCGTAAACCCAGCCGATGGATTCATTGACCTCGCCTTCGACATGAATTTCCACCTTGAAGCTGTGACCGTGCATTTGACGGCATTTGTGGTCATCAGGCAGACTCGGCAGAGTGTGAGCTGCCTCAAAGCGGAAATCTTTGATAATTCGTGCGCGCATGGGAATTCGTTAGGAGTGAGGATAGGCTTGTCTCCCCCGCCGTCCATCGCCAAGTTCTCCCAAGTTCATGGCCAACCGTATTGATACCACTTTTGCCAAGCTTCGGGAGCAGTCCCGCAAAGCATTCGTCGCCTATGTCGCCGGAGGAGATCCGAATTTTGACCGCTCACTTGAAATTCTCCACGCCCTGGCTGATGCCGGAGCGGACATCATCGAACTCGGCGTGCCTTTTTCCGATCCGATGGCAGACGGCATCGTCAACCAACTCGCCGCTGATCGGGCGCTCAAAGCCGGAATGAGCGTGCCCCGTGTGCTGGATCTTATTCGTGCCTTCCGCGAAACCCGCGAAACTCCACTCGTGCTTTTTACCTACCTCAATCCGATTTACGCCTACGGATATGAGAAGTTCCACCGGGATGCCGTAGCCGCTGGAGCCGACGGAATTCTCCTTCTGGATCTTCCGCCTGCCGAGGAGTTGGCTAATCCAGACTTTGCGTATGGCGAAGGGCTTCATCACATTCACCTCATCGCTCCGACCACCCCAGATCAGCGAAAAGCAACTCTCGCGCAGACGTCTAAAGGGTTTATTTACGCATTATCCAGAACTGGCGTCACCGGTGGTCATATGGCCCCATCCGAGAGTATTGGAGCCCAAGTCGAGGAACTCAAGGCTATCAGCGATACTCCGATCTGCGTCGGGTTTGGCATAACCACCCCGGAGCAAGCCGCTATGGTCGCCAGTAAAGGAGACGGTATTATCGTCGGATCTGCCATCGTCAAAACTGTCCAGGAAAACGCCAATAATCCCGAAGTTGCCAAGATCCTGAAGGACTTTGTCACCCCGCTCATCGAGGCTACTCATTCAGCCTCGTAATCGCTTGCATCTCCTAACAATCAAGACGATCACTCTTCCATGACCCTCTCCTTTACCAAGATGAACGGAGCCGGTAACGATTTCGTTGTGATCGACAACCGTGATCTCAACACCAGCCTTACCCCCGAGCAAATCGCCCTGCTCTGCGACCGCCATCGTGGCGTCGGAGCGGACGGGCTTCTCGCCGTCGAACCCGCCGAAAGCGGGGCTGACGTCAAGTTCCGCTACTATAACGCCGATGGCGGCGAGGCCGAAATGTGTGGAAATGGCGCCCGTTGCTTCGGACGCTACGCTTCCCGGGTTCTCGGTGGCGAGCGCGACGAGCTAAGTTTCGAGACTATCGTGGGGATCCTCACTGCCCGTTTCATCAGTGATGAAGTCTGCATCGATATGTCCGACCCCTTCAATCTGGAGATGGATTCCCCTGTGGATATCGATTCTCTCGGCGCTCAGGTTCACAACCTCAACACAGGGGTTCCTCATGCAGTTGCTTTTGTCGACGATCTCGAGTCCACCGATATCATCAAAAATGGTGCAGCCATCCGCTACCACGCTCACTATTCACCGAAAGGCACCAATGCCAATTTCGTGGGCGTTCTCAGTCCCGACCACCTCGCCGTCCGCACATACGAGCGCGGTGTGGAAAACGAAACCCTCGCCTGCGGCACCGGAATCACGGCCTGCGCCTTGATTCACCATCTTTTGACCGGAACCCCCTCTCCCATCAAAATCAACGTTCGTGGCGGAGACACCCTCTCCATCGGCTTTGAAACCAGATCCGACCAGACCTTTTCCAAGGTCACTCTGACCGGACCCGCTGATTTTGTCTTCGACGGAGAGATCACGATCTAACAAATCCCTTCTTTTCACTCCCACCTCCCTGTGGTTTTATCTCAACAGATTTATGGAACTCGATTTCACAGACGCCTCATTCGACACCAAGGACTTCAAGCCCCATGAGATCGAAGAGATATTCGAGGATCCCTTCGCGATCCGCCTCATTCCCGACAACGAACGGGCCGACGGCGAAGTTCGCTTCTACCTCGTCGGCCGCACCATCGGGAATCGCGGACTTTTCCTCTCCTTCTGGACCAACGGAAAAAAGGCCCGCGTTGTGGCGTCCCGCGAACTCAGTGATGACGAGAATTCGTATTACGATCGCAAACTTGCCGAACTTAAATAATCCCCATGAAGAACATTTCCACCTGGAGCGATGTCCCGGACTTTGATTCGGACGAAGCCGAAAACGCCTTCTGGACCGAGCACTCGCTCAATCCACGTCTCATCAACGACTCGGTGCACTCGCCCGACTCGCGCGAATCCACTACGATTACCCTGCGATTCGACCCGCGCATGCTCTCCCGTATCAAGCGCATCGCCCGCTCCCGCTTCCTCAACTACCAATCGATGATGAAGCAGTGGCTCGCCGAGCGCATGGAGGAAGAAATGCGTCGCAGCGGCGACAACGACTAATGCCGGCCTTCACCAAGAGTGCCCGCTTCTGGACCATCGCATTCGGCATTTGGTTCATCGTCTTGAATATCCTCTCGCACGGTTCCCACCTGCATGCACCGGACGGATGGGCCTTCGATATCCCCCACTTCGATAAGATCGCACACTTCGGATACTTCTTCGGCGGTGCCGGACTCCTCTCCGCTGCCTACTTTCTCTCAAAGCGGCCACCTTGGAAAAGACTCATCCTCACCGTGACCTTAGCTGTTTCCGTTATCGGAATCTGGGACGAGTTCCACCAATCATTTTTCGAAAACCGCTCCGGCAACGATCCCTATGATTGGCTAGCGGATACCTTGGGAGCATTTTGCGGAGCTATCGTCTTCCGAAAGTTTCACCGTAAGGTCTTGTAGGTGTGGCGGCGGTATGTAGTGGAGGCTCTCAGCCAAATAGCACTTCCTTAAGACCTCCTCTTGGGGTGCGGCTTGGGTTCTCCTGCCCCGAGCGGGCTGTTATCAGGTCTCCCCTCGGGATTGGGAGGCCTCGAAACCACGCTTGAGTAGGTATTATCAGGTTCATAGCCTCCGGGCGCGCCGCAGCGGACTTCCCCTGATAAGCATTCTACTTACTAAGTTTCTCGGAACCTGATGGGAAATTCGCCATGAGAGAAAAGCCAGAGGCTAAGCGCCTCTGCTACATAGAGCGCTGTCACGAGAAATATTGATCCGCCCCACTTCTCGACGTAGAACTCCCCCGTGCTTTTTGAAAATCGTATTGCCCAGCTTCGTGAAGATCTAGAACGCCACAACCGGCTCTATTATCAAGAGGCCACACCGGAGATTTCCGATTTGGAATACGACAAGCTCTTCCGCGAACTTGAGGACCTCGAAAAGGCTCATCCCAATCTCTACGATCCCAACTCTCCTACCCAGCGCGTGGGCGGGGCTCCGCTCGATGCCTTTGAGCAAAGAGAGCACCTCCTGCCGATGCTTTCGATCGATGACCTCTTTGCGAAAGAAGAGGTCGCGGACTTTCACAAACGTCTGCATAAAAGCTTAGGCGAGGCTCCCATCCCACTGACCGTTGAACCAAAGATCGATGGCGTGGCCTGTTCGCTGGTCTACCGCAATGGCTCGCTGGACTATGCCGTCACACGTGGGGACGGCACCCGGGGCGATGACATCACCGCCAATGTGCGTACCATCCGCGCAGTTCCGTTGATGCTTCCCAAGGACAAAGCGCCCGCCTTGCTTGAAGTCCGCGGCGAGATCTTCATGCCTTCGCAAGGATTTGCGAAGTTAAACGAACAACGAGATGAGGAAGGACTCGCCACCTTCGCCAACCCTCGCAACGCCACCGCCGGAAGCCTCAAGTCGCTTGATTCAAAAAAAGTCGCCGAGCGTCCCCTTTCTTTCATTGCCCACGGGCTCGGCGCCAACGAAGGGGCTGATCTCAATTCCGAAGAGGACTTTCGAGCCCTCCTCAAGGAGTTCGATTTCCCGCTCAATCTCCCCCTCTGGCATGTCGATTCTCTCGACGCCCTCCTCGACGCGATCCGTGAACTCGACACCGCCCGTCACGAGTTGGCCTATGGAACCGATGGCGCAGTGGTCAAAGTCGTCGACTTCGCCCAGCGCGAGACTCTCGGATTCACCTCGCGCGCCCCACGTTGGGCGGCCGCCTTCAAATACCCTCCCGAGCAGAAGGAAACGCTCCTCAAAGAGATTACGATCCAGGTCGGCCGCACCGGAGTCCTCACGCCCGTTGCCGAACTCGCACCCGTCTTCGTCTCCGGAACCACCGTCTCCCGAGCCACGCTCCACAATCAGGAGGAGATCGAACGTAAAGACATCCGTCTCGGTGACACCGTCGTCATTGAAAAAGCAGGCGAGATCATCCCCTCGATCGTCAAAGTTGTCTCCGATAAACGAAAACCCGATTCAACCGCTTACCATCTCCCCACAGTTCTCAACCGCCAGTGCCCATCTTGTCACGGCCCCATTGAACAACAACCAGGATTTGTAGCTTGGCGCTGTGTCAACTTCGCCTGCCCCGCGCAAGCCGTCACCCGTATCACGCACTTCGCGCAGCGAAAGGGACTGGACCTCGATGGACTCGGAGATTCGGTGTCTATCAAGCTCGTCGAGACAGGCTTAGCTTCGTCACCACTCGAACTCTTCACGCTCACCGTCGACGACCTCGCCAATCTCATGCTCGACCCCGCCAAGTCATCCGACGGTTTGACAGTGTCCAAAGAACGACGCTTCGGAGAAAAACGCGCCGAGACTCTTCTCGCTTCTCTCAAGCGGGCAAAGGAAGAGATGCCTTTGCATCGCTGGCTCTTCGCGATGGGCATTTCCCAAGTTGGAGAATCCGGAGCCCGTGAATTGGCTCGCCTCCACGAAAAACTCACTGACCTCGCTGGATCCGAAATCATTTCAGACCTCGCCGATCTTCCTGACTTCGAAGAACTCCTGAAATCGAAGCGTAAAAAGGAAAACCACCCTCGGCTCAAACAATTCCAGATCGACGACAACCTCGGTCCGGTGGCCGCACAGAACATTCGCTCCTTCTTTTCTTCGGAGGCCGGCCAAACAGTGCTCCAGCGACTCGACGAACTCGGCATTAATCCCAAGTCCGACAATTTTGCTCCTGATCCATCAACAACAGAAGACCTTCCGCTCGCCGGAAAGACTTTCGTCGTCACCGGCTCACTTTCCGCACCACGCCCCGAATTCAAAAAGATCATCGAATCCCACGGCGGAAAAGTCAGTGGCTCGATATCTGCAAAAACCGACTACCTCCTCGCTGGCGAAGGCGGAGGCTCCAAACGAACCAAAGCAGAAAGCTTGCAGGTCCCCATCCTTAATGAAGAAGACCTGCAGGAATTACTTGGTGAAGCTTAATTCACCATCTGCGACAGAGACCGTGATCTCGTCACCACTGGCAAAGCGTCCGTCCAGTAACGCTAAACTCAGCGGATCGAGAAGACTGCTCTGAATTGCCCTCTTGAGCGGACGCACTCCGTAGATTGGATCGTAACCCTGATTTCCGATGAGCTCGGCGACTTCTTCGCTGAGATTTAAAATGAGTCCCTGCTTTTTCAAACGAACTTTCACCCGTTCAAGTTACAGCTGAACAATCCCCCCAAGCTCCTCACGATCGAGGCGATCAAAGATGCCCGTTTCATCAATTCGATTGAGAAACTCCGGATGAGCGGAGCGGAGAGCCAGCTGCTGGGCGCTATAGAGCGCCTCCTGAGGTTTTGTTATTAGCTTGTTCGTCTGGTATGGTCGTTAGCTTACCCCTTAAATGAGAAATAGTTATTATTTGTGCACTAAAACTTAGTAGAGCTTACCGCCTATTTTGATCGAAGATCTAGCGATTTGTGTGACCGCAGCATCATGGTGATTTCTACAAGCATCCCAAGATGCGAACACCACGAGGAATTCAAAGCTCCTAGACAGAAGAGAGCTCAGTCTCGATTCCAGTCACTGGGTATTTTGCTTGGTGGACGAAAGTGTAATTATTCTTCCAACCTATCGAAGGTGTTGCGGGGCATTCCGCATCGATGCGCCCTATTTTGAATATCCAGCCCACCACTGATTGGCGGCCTCTTTGGTCATCACTCCGTCTGCTGCGATCAGGCGGAATTTCCAGGTGACGGTATCGCCGGCTCCGATCGCAAAGGCATGTTCCTGCGTCGCCGCGATATTGAGAAACATCTTCCCGTTATCCCAGGTTCTCAAGCGATGAGGAGCGTCATGGTTCTTGGGATGACCTAAGATGAGGAGAGTCCCCCGCCCGGTCTCGATATCACCATAGGCCATGCACCAATTGGCACGGGTAGCGTGACTATCCACGCGGGTCTTGTCTTCGGAAGTCAAATATTCACTATTGCCCTTATTCCAATTAAGAGGACCACGATAAGCCAAGGGGCCGCCGTAGCGGTAAGTGGGTAACTCCAGTTTTACTCCAGAAACGTTCGTTTGCGTAAGAACGTAGTCGATGACATTGGCGTCGTTTTTAAAGGATGCGCTGACTTGCAAGATCTCCTTTAAGACGACGGTTTCAACTTTATCCTCACCTTTATAAGCAAGGTGTTCTTGTTCGACGGCGAAACCGTTTCCGGTCTTCTCCAAAACCCTCACGAATCGCACACGCCCGGTCTTCTTTTTGAGATTCCAAAAGTCAGGCTGATCCAAGCCGTGAATCGTCTTCACCCAGGCGTGCCAAACTCCGATGTGATGATAATGATCATCCGGATGAACTCCGGTAAGAACGCCATTGTTCGGTGTCTTGATAGGGTGAATGACCGCGTTTCGGCGAAACACCAGATCGACTCCAGTCGGGGGTTCCAAAGCAACCTTGTGGTAACACAGGAAATCATTGGCCCCATTTTGAATAAAGAGGAATTGCTCACTCTCGCTCACCGATATTTGAGCAGAGACCAAGGACGGAAGACAGACTCCCAGAAGAAGATGTTTTAGAGCCATGACTTAAGAGTTTTAACATCACGCGCCACAAATCCAACAGCCTCCATGACATCCTCTTTGGGATACAGTTGTGTTTTTCCCCACTCCATGTGGAGCGAAAGCGGCATCGGCCCATGGCCTTTGCGGACCGCATCGAAGGTCTTTTTATCAACGAAGCCGGTATCGAGAGGGACATTCTTGAGTTGATTGCTCCGTTCCCCTTCCCAAACCGCATCCTTCACATAGATCGAACGGATGTGCTTTTTAACTGTGGCCAAAGCCGTCTTCCAGGAGAGGCCTGAATCGGCGCGGAAGTGACGCAGGTCGTAGGCGATAGCTGCGTGATCGGGATCGATACCATCGAACATGAGCGCGGCATCCCAGCTCATCGCCCCGGCGTATTTGTATCCGGAATGAATTTGGTAGAGTGACTGTATGCCGATCTCCTTGTTCATGGCAGCGAGATTTTTGAGCCTTGTGGCATTCTCTTTTACTTGGGGAAGCATTTCCCTCTTGAAATCGTAGCGGTAATAGTTGGTGCGATATCTGGTAATCCCGTTGGCTTTAAGAATACGCAGGAACTTTTCGCTCTCGGCATTGGCCTCGTTTACGTTGGTGGCTGCGATAAGCGCTTTTTGGCCATTCTTCGCCAAGGCCGCCACCATCTTAGGCACTTCCTTTTCTACCGCTTCCGGGGCTATGTGCCCGCCCTTTCGGATCGTAGCCTCGATTCCTTGAACCCCCATCTTGGCGAGGATTTCGCCCATCCGGTCATACTCGAGAGTCTGGATGGGCTTCTCAAACACAATGATCGGAGATACAGCTGTTTTCTTGGATCTCTGGGCGTTGGCAGCCGTCACGCCGGCAAGGGTCGCAGCACTCTGAGCGAGGAATTTCCGTCGATTGGTCATTGACTCCATCAAGCCAAGCCAAAATCAGTCTGACAATGTCTATTTCCCAGCTTTCCAAATGGCGCAAATACCCTAGCTTCCCCACCGAATGAAATCACTCATCGTTCTCGCAACTGCGCTCGTTTTCCCGCTTTCCGCAAATCCGGTGGCCGGAGAAGGTTCCGACCTCAAACCTGATCCCAAGGCCGTCTTCGGATCGCTGGACAACGGCTTTAATTACATCGTCTACCCAAACGCCGAACCTCCGGGACAATTCTCGGTTCGTTTGCATATCGCCGCAGGCTCCTTGATGGAAAACGACAATCAACGCGGACTCGCTCACTTCCTGGAGCACATGGTCTTTAATGGCTCGAAGAACTTCACGCCCGACGAGCTTATTCCTAAAATGCAGCGACTCGGCATTGCCTTCGGTGCGCACGCCAATGCCTACACCTCCTTTGACGAAACCGTCTACATGCTCGATCTCCCGAATCTCGACAAGGAGACCGTGGATCTCACCTTCACCGTCATGCGTGACTTCGCAGACGGCGCTCTTCTTCTGAAAGACGAGATCGATAAAGAACGCGGCGTGATCATTTCGGAGAAGACTTCACGCGACTCCGTCGGCTACCGCATGATGTTAAAGCAATTCGAATACCTCCTCCCGGGATCACGACTCATGCAACGTGTTCCCATTGGGACCGAAGAAGTCATCAAGGGTGCCCCGCGGGAACGCTTCACCGAATTCTATAGCGACTTTTACACACCATCTAGGATGACCTTCGTTGTTGTCGGGGACTTCAAGGCCGAAGAAATGGAAAAGCGCGTGCGTGAAACCTTCATTTCAATGACCAATCCTGAAAAAGCAGGGAAGAATCCTCTCAACGACACTCCGCCTTCCGGTCATGGTTTCCGAACCGAAGTCTTTACCGACAAGGAAATATCATCGGACGATCTTACCCTCTACAACATCCGCCCTCACACTCTAAAAACAGACACCGAGGCTGAGCGACTTTCAGGTTACCCTCTCTCTCTTGCTCACAGCATTCTTAACCGTCGCTTCGATGTTCTCGCCAAAGAAGAAGGGTCGCCGATTCTTGGTGGTGGGGCTAATCGCTCGGTTCTCTTTAATCAAATCGAACAAGGTGGCCTTGCTGTAAGTCCCGCAGAAAACAAGTGGGAAGCAGCGATTCCGGTGATGGAGCAGGAACTCCGACGCGCGCTTCTTCATGGCTTCACCCAGACCGAAGTCGACGAAGCCAAGGCTCGTTACATCAACGCCGCAGAGCAATCCGTCAAACGCGCACCTACCCGCGAGTCAGCGGGACTTGCGATGGGCTTCATTGGCTCCATCGGAAAAAAGAGTGTTTTCACGACTCCCGACACCAACTTGGAGCTCGCCAAAAAAGGTCTTGCCAAGCTCACTCCCGCGAATTGCCACAAGGCTTTTCAGAAATTCTGGGACACCAACGATCTCTCCTTCGTTCTCACTAGCCGGAGGGCCGAAGATGGCACCGCCAATAAACTTAAGAAACTCTACCTCGAGAGCTCCAAGGTTGAAGTTACCGCTCCCGAGCAGGAAGCTCTCACCGCTTTCAGCTACACTGACTTCGGCAAGGCCGGAACAATTGTGAAGCAAAATGACGTTGAAGATTTTGAAGCAACTCAACTAATTCTCTCAAACAATATTCGCGTGAACTTCAAGCAGACTGACTTTGCCAAAAACAGCATTAGTCTAAGCGCGCGATTTGGCTCCGGTCAGTTGACCCAACCTAAAGACGCCCCCGGAATGGATCGCTTTGCCAGCATGGTTTTCCAGGGCGGCGGCTTGGGTAAGCATTCGGAAGACGAGCTCCAGCGAATTCTTGCCGGTAGGAACGTTGGTGTGGGCTTTGGTATTGGCGAAGGAGATTTCTCCCTCGGCGGCCGCACCACCCCCGAAGATCTGGAACTTCAGTTGCAGTTAATGTGCGCCTATCTCACTGACCCGGGCTTTCGCCCTGAAGCCGAGCGCATGTTCAAGATGGCCCTTCCCATGATCTACAAGCAACTCGAGCACTCCATGCAGGGCGCGATGGTCCAGATGGGAAGCCAGCTTTATGGAGGCGATGACCGCTTTGAATTTCCGCCTCAGGAAAAAGCGCTTACTTACAATACCAACCAGGTCAAAGGATGGCTCCTCCCTCAGATTAAGGACAGTTATCTTGAGCTCACTATCGTGGGTGATTTTGACAAGGAGAAGCTTGTCCCTTTCATCCTGAAAACCTTCGGAGCCCTCCCTGCAAGGAAGGAGTCAAAGCCTGACTACGCCGAGAGACGGAGAATCTACATGCCTTCCAGCCCTGGCCGCGAATTACTCAATTTCGACTCCAAGATCCCCAACGCGGCAGCCGTTGCCGTCTGGAAAATTCCAGCTACCGGGGACAATATCAAACGTAGCCGTCGATTCAACATCCTCAGTTCCATCCTCAGCGATCGCATGCGCGAGGAGATTCGTGAGAAGCTTGGCGGTTCCTACAGCCCCCGTGCCGGCGCCGCACCCAGTCAGGTCCTCGATTTCGGAATGATGCGTGCCATGGCCCAGGTGAAACCGGAAGAGACCAAGAAATACGGCGAACTCATGATCAAGCTCGCTCACATCATGGCCCAGAAAGGAGTAACTCAAGATGAACTCGAACGCTCGCTCAAGCCCCTTCAATCCAATCTCAAGGAATCTCTCCGCGACAACGGTTATTGGCTTGGCTCCGTCCTCGGAGCGAGTCAGGAAAAACCTCACGTTCTCGACTGGGCCCGCACCCGCGATGGCGATTACGCCGCCGTCACCGTGGAGGAGCTCAACGCTCTCGCCAAAGAATTCCTTACGAAAGACAACGCGCTTCTTTACGAGCTCGTCCCAAAGGAAAGCAAGAAGAAGGAGGAGAGATGATCCGTTTTCTTGCCTCCACGCTGACTGCCACTCTTATTCTGAGTGGCAACACGTTCGCTCAAAAAAAGAAAGCGAAGCCTTTTCAGTGGGTTAATACGCCTACGAAAACGCTTCCCCAGGGAGTGAAGCACGCCACCTTTCAGAGCGCCTCAATGCAGCTGAGGGTGGGATACACTATTTACCTTCCTCCATCATACTCAACTGAGTCGGAAGTTCGCTTTCCAGTAGTCTACCATCTTCATGGTGGGCGCCCCGGCAGCGAGCTGAAAGCCATTCAACTGGCCCGTTTTGTTGATAAAGCAATCAAAGCGAAGAAGATTAAGCCAACGATCTACGTCTTTCCCAATGGTGGTCCCATCAGTTGGTATAACTATCCTCAAATTAAGAATGGTGCCGGTGAAGATGTCTTCGTCAAAGAACTCATTCCACACATTGACAAAACCTACCGCTCCAGTGGTTCCAGCAAAGGTCGCGCGATTGAAGGATTCTCCCAGGGAGGGCGCGGCACTACCCGAATCATGTTTAAGCATCCCCACCTATTCAGTTCTGCCGCGCCCGGAGGATCAGGCTACGAACCGGAGCAACGAATAAGGGATACCAACGGAGCCGAGAGTGAGCGGGTAAAGTTCGCACCCGGATACAACACCTGGGATCTGGCGAAGAAGTATTCAGAGAAGAAGACACGACCGAAGTTTCCAATTCTCCTCTGGGTCGGCACAAAAGGCTTCAACTACGAGTTCAACCTCAAGTTTGGCAAATTCCTCCAAGAGCTTGAGATTCCCCACTCCAACCTTATCATTGAGGGAGCCAAACACAGCGCCTCTCAAATTTACGAAATGCGCGGATTGGATCTGATGAAGTTCCACCAGGAAAACTTCGCGGAGTAGCCCTCGAATTAAACGCCGAGCTCCCGGCGAATCAAATCTAAAGCACGCTGGCTGACTTGCTGCTTAAAATCGAGCCGGTTGCGGGGATGAACCTCCTTGAAGGTCTCCACGCCTTCCTTGGTCGCCAACCCGATACAAACTGTCCCGACCGGCTTTCCTTCACTCCCTCCGCCAGGCCCGGCAATTCCAGTCACGCTGACAGCAATATCAGCTCCGCTCTCGCGCAGGGCACCCGCCGCCATTTCCCGGGCGACTTCTTCACTTACTGCACCATGCGCCCTCAAGGTTTCTTCGGAAACGCCGATTAGCTGTGATTTCGCTAAATTCGAATAGGTCACGAATCCATGGGTGAACACCTCACTTGAGCCCGCCACGTCCGTGATCCGATTGGCAAGCAATCCTCCCGTACAGCTTTCCGCAGTGCTTACCTTCTTACCCGCTTTCTGAAGCGCGTGAACGACGGTTGCTTCGAGACTACGACCGTCATCCGACACTAGGAATTCACCGAAGTTTTCAACCGCAAGTTGCCGCCCTGCGGCAATGGATTCCTCCGCACCGATCAAACGAAGATCAACCTCCCCAAGACGGGCACAGTAACCGATTTCAAGATCATCGATCTGCGCCAGCGCCTTATCGAGACTCTCATGAAAATCACTTTCGCCAATCCCGACAAACTTCAACTCCTGCACCTGGGAAATATTCTCCACTCCGGCGAGTGCCTTGATTCGAGGTAAGACCTCGTCATGAAACATGGGGTAGAGCTCCCTCGGCGGTCCGGGTAAAAGAAAGATTCCACAGGTAGGCTCCCCACCCAATCGCGGCGGGGCGTAAATTCCTGGGGCTGTGCCATTTTTGTTAAGAAGAACATCAGAGCCAACCAACACCTCGGCTTGCTTGAGATTTGAATCTGCCATCACCCTATTACGCTTGGCGAAAAAATCCTTAAGAGATCTTAGTGCGGCTTCGTCTTCGATCAACTCAACCCCCAGCACCTTCGCAGTCGCCTCACGAGTGATGTCATCACTGGTTGGACCAAGTCCACCGGTAACGATGACGACATCACAGCGATGACTCGCTTCACGCAGAGCCTCTTCAATGGCGATCCCGTCGGGCACGGTCATTTGGCGTTGCACGCGCAGCCCCCACTTCACCAATTCCTGGCCGATCCACGTTCCGTGGGTATTCGCTGTCGAACCCAGCAAGAGCTCCGTCCCGGTATTTAAGATCTCAATCCTCATCTTCTTTCCAAGCCACCTCCTTGGCATCGCCCCAGAGATTTTCAAGGGCATACATGTCACGAAGTTCGTAATCGAGGATATGGACCATAACGTCGATGAAATCGAGAACGACCCAGCGGGTGGCCGCTTTACCCTCGGTGGCATTGGCCGGGTCCGATCCCTTCTCCTTTACCAGCTTTTCGATGTCACGGGTGATTGCCTTCAGATGCGGCATGGAATTCCCCGAACACACGATCATGAAATCTGTCAGAGTGGAAATCCCCCGTAGATCGAAAATACGAATATCTTCGGCTTTTGTTTCATCAGCAGCCTCGGCACATGCGAGGGCGAGATCGAGTCCGTTCATCATAAGAAGCTATGGAAATAAGATGGTCCCTAAGACGGGAAAACCGGCTATCTAGCCGGCCCTTGTCCTGAAAAATCCAACCATTCCCAGCAATATGCGAAGAATGGTGGAGCGTAGCGGATTCGAACCGCTGACCCCCTGCATGCCATGCAGGTGCTCTACCAACTGAGCTAACGCCCCTGACTCCTTCAGGACGGGCGAAGGAGTAGAGTCAGGCCCCCTTGCTGGCAAGCGAAAAACGCACCCATTCCAAATTTGGATCAGTCGAATCCTTGCGCTCAGGCAGGAATTAAAGTAAGATCTAACCATGTCAGCAATTCTCATTCCGCTTACCAAGGGATTTTTGGGACTTATGGGTGTCTCTTCGTTTATGTTCCTCAGCGTCAGACGGGATGTGGAATTACAGGTTCAAAAAATGGACTTGAGGGCAGGAGAGTTTGAGTTGGAGGCAGCCGAGTTGGAACACGAACAGAGAGAACTTGAACTCAAAGTAGTCCCCGAAAAGAAGTAGGAGAGTCGTTTGCACTCTGAATTCTTCTCCCTCCTAATTTTATGGCTGCCATCCTGAGCTTAAATCAACGGTGTCAAAATCAGGGCCCCAAAAATTGAGCAAAAGTTAGCTGTGCCGGGGAAGGAAGAGCACTTCGCTAATCTAGCATCTTCTCATTCAAACCCGCCTCGGGGATTCCGCAGCTTACCGATCTACTGAGAGTTAGTCGTCGACTCGCAATCTGCCGGTAACACCAATCCCGTAACGATAGCGGAAATACCCTCATTGAAATCCCGACAAGGGTTGCCACTCCGCCCGTTGCAACCAACAATCGCTCCACCGCCAGAGCCGCCCTGCTCAACTCCCCCTTCCCGTAAAACGCCATCGAATCTTCGTTGAGCGCAACGCCTACTCTCCTCGCAGACTCTCCTTCCAAGGGTGCAAATCGAAGCCGGTCTTGCTCATCCAGTCGATGCAGCCACTTGACAGCTCCCTGACACATCAGGCAGTCACTGTCGAAAAAGACAATATTACGCACCTCATCCTCCATCACAGTTAGCTTGCCACATCCCATCGAAAAATCGATGCTCTCTTTAGAGAATGTCCGAGAATACCCGCATCCACGACCTCCCCGACGATCAGCGCCCGCGGGAAAAAATGGCAAACCTGGGTGCGGGAGCCCTCTCCAACGAAGAACTCCTAGCGATCTTCCTGCGCACCGGAACCAAAGGATCCAGCGCCATTGAAATCGGACGTCAATTAATCACCAAGCACGGCAGCGTCGCAGCCTTGGCCAAACTGGATCTCCACGAACTCTGCAAAGAACACGGCTTGGGGCTCGCCAAAGCCTGCCAACTTCAGGCCGCCTTCGAGCTTGGCTCCCGGGCTGTTCGCGAAGGCTCTAAATCAACCCCGCTCAAAAACTCCCGGAATATCTACGATTTCCTCGCGCCCCAACTGGCTCACCTTCCCACCGAAAAACTTTTCGTTCTCTCCCTCGACAGCCGACTCAACCTGATCCGTATGCGTGAGCTTTCCAGTGGAACCACCAGCAGCACTGTTGCCAACATTCGCGATGTCCTCCGCCCCGTCATCATCGATCAGGCCCACGCCTTCATCATCGCTCACAATCACCCTTCCGGCGACACCACCCCGAGCACTCACGATCAAACATTCACGACCAATCTCTCCAAAGCCGCCAGGCAAATGGAGCTCCCCCTCATTGATCATATTATCATCGGACGCCCCCTGGATGATGCTGCACCTTACTTTTCCTTTTTTGAACACGACCGCCTTTAAAATTCATCATGCCAAAAATTCATCCCACCGCCTTGGTTTCCGACAACGCGCAACTCGACGACGATGTCGAAGTTGGCCCATTTTCCATTATCGAAGACGGAGTTATTATTCGATTCGGTTGCCGCATTAATTCACACGCCAAGATTTGCCGCGGAGTTACAATGGGAAAAGAGAACACCATCGAACACGGAGCCGTCATCGGCGGAGCTCCCCAGGATCTCGGATTCAATCCGAGTGTGGATTCCGGCGTCCTTATTGGAAACGGAAACACATTCCGAGAATATGTCACGATCCACCGCAGCACCCAGGCCGGCGGGAACACCATCATCGGAAACGAAAATTACCTCATGGCTGTCGCTCATCTCGCGCATGACGTCGTGATCGGAAATAATAATATTCTTGCTAACAATACCATGATCGCCGGCCATGTCACTCTGGGGAACAACACTTTCCTTGGAGGAGGTGCCGGCGTCCACCAGTTCGCTCGCATCGGGGACTGCGCCATGATTCAGGGGAATGCCGTGATGACCCAGGACGTTCCACCCTACTGCATCGTCCATCAAGTCAACCAACTCTCCGGCCTGAATTCGGTCGGACTCAAACGCGCAGGATTCTCACCCGCGGAGCGTCAGGAAATCAAGCTGGCCCACACCATCCTTTTCCGCACCAAAGGTTCCCGTGCCGAGAGCCTTGCCGAGGCCGATCTTCAGACCTGGGGAGAGGCCGCAACCGCGCTAATCGAAGCGGTGCGAACCCCGTCCTCAAAGGGAATTTTGACCCGCTGAGTGCTTTTTTCTTTTGCAAAAAGTCCGGCAACTCCTTACGGACCTGTCAGACATATTATGAGCAAGCGAGTTCTCCTCACCACGACGTCTTTTCAGGATACTCCTGGAACACACCAAGATCTCCTCAACTCTCAGGACTGGGAGATCATACGCGCTCGCGGGCCACTTTCCGAAGCAGAAATGCTCGATCTTTCCGGCGACTTCGACGCCTTTCTTTGTGGAGATGACGCCATCACTTCCTCCGTCATCGACAAGTCGCTCCCCCGCCTTCAGACTATTTCCAAATACGGCATCGGCCTCGACAAGATCGATGTCGAATACGCCACCGAAAAAAAAATCCCCGTCCTCTTTACCCCCGGCGTCAATCATACCACCGTCGCTGAACACACCTTCGGACTCCTTCTCGGTATCACCAAAGACATCCAATCCAATGCCGTCGCCGTGCAAAATGGCGAGTGGGTCGCCGGATGGAAAAAGCCCGTAGGTAACGAAATTATGGGTAAGACCATCGGTATCCTCGGCCTCGGACGCATCGGCAAGGAGGTCGCTATACGCGCCAGAGCCTTCGGCATGGAAATCATCGCCTTCGACCCCTACTTCGACGAAGCCTTTGGCGAAAAGCATAGCGTCAAGAAGTGCGCTGACATGGACGAGGTTCTGCACAACTCCGATGTCGTCTCTCTCCATTGTTTCCTCACCAAGGAAACCGAAGACATGATTAACGCCACCAAGATCGCCGAAATGCGCGACGGGGTCATTGTTCTCAACTGCGCCCGCGGCGAACTCGTCAACACCAACGACATCGCCGGCGCTCTCAAGAGTGGCAAGGTAGGCGGGTATGGAGCCGACGTTCTCGACGCCGAACCACCAGCGCCCGGTCACATTCTCATCGGTGCCCCCAATTGCATCATCACGTCGCACATCGGATCCCGCACTCACGAATCTGTCCAGCGCCAGGCCAACCGATGCCTCCACAACGCGATTAATTTCTTCGCTGGCGAAGACGACGTCCTTTGTGCCAATGGTGTTCTCTAGTTTTTTAATCACTACTCAACTTAGTAAATAATCCAATGTCCCTTGACATCAAACCAGCCTCAGAATGCGCCTACGACATCTTGTCGATGGGCGAAATTATGCTCCGTCTCGATCCCGGTGACGGCCGCGTTCGCACCACCCGTCAATTCCAGGCTTGGGAAGGCGGTGGGGAATACAACGTTGCCCGCGGACTCCGTCGCTGCTTCGGTAAGCGCGCTGCCGTCCTCACCGGTTTTGTCGATAACGAAGTCGGACGCCTCCTCGAAGACCTCATTCTCCAGGGTGGCGTCGATACCCAGTTTATCAAGTGGGCCGACTTCGACGGACTTGGAGTGGCTGCGCGAAACGGACTCAACTTCACCGAACGCGGCTTCGGCGTGCGCGCCGCAAAAGGCACCTCCGACCGCGGGCACACGGCAGCCTCCCAACTCACCGTCGACGACTTCGACTTCGAACACATCTTCGGAACCCTCGGCGTCCGTTGGTTCCACACCGGTGGTATTTTCGCAGCACTCTCGGAAGGCAATGCACAACTCACCATCGAGGCCTGCAAGATTGCCAAGAAGCACGGCACCATTGTTTCCTACGACCTGAACTACCGTCCTTCCCTCTGGAAATCCATCGGTGGTCAGGCCAAGGCCCAGGAAGTCAACCGTGAGATCGCCAAGTATGTCGACGTCATGATCGGTAACGAAGAAGACTTCACCGCCTGCCTCGGATTTGAAGTCGAAGGTGTTGACGAAGAAAACATCACCGGTATCGACATCTCAAATTTCAAAAAGATGATCGAGAAAGCCGTTGCCGAATTCCCTAACTTCAAAGCAACCGCGACCACACTCCGTGAGGTGCACACTGCCTCCGATAACGACTGGGCTGCCCTTGCTTGGCACGACGGCGAATTCCACAACTCAGTCAACCGTGACCACCTCGAAATCTTCGACCGCGTCGGCGGTGGTGATTCATTTGCCTCCGGACTTATCTACGGATTCCTGGAATACAACGACGCCGCCCAAGCTGTCGAATGGGGAGCTGCCCACGGCGCCCTCGCTATGACCACTCCCGGAGATACCACCATGGTGACCCGCGACGAAGTAGCCAAACTTGTCGGCGGAGGCTCCGCCCGCGTGGATCGATAGGCCCACTACATTTCAACTGTAGCCCTGTCTCTCCCTCTGAGACATGGGCTTT
Source organism: Akkermansiaceae bacterium (assembly GCA_029253285.1). Lineage (GTDB taxonomy): Bacteria > Verrucomicrobiota > Verrucomicrobiia > Verrucomicrobiales > Akkermansiaceae > SW10. Next base: position 107,917 of record JAQWZU010000132.1, read on the forward strand.
TTGTTTCCATACCGACGATAATATCCATCTTCTCTGTGTATCCTTAATGAATGCTGGATGACGAACTGGTGAATTTTATTTATTTCACTCCCAGCTCCATCAAGCGATCGACGGCCCATTGGTGACCCTCGCGAAACTCGAGCTGATCGCCCTCATCAGCCTTCAACAACTTCCAGCATTCCTGAGCCTCCCGGAGATATCCAATCGCCAGCTCTTTCTTGTTAGCCAGATCGGCAGAGTGAGCGAGATCTCCGCAAAGATAGGCGAGTGATTTTCGAACTGTCCCCGGATTTGGTCTCTTCGCTCCTGACTTTAGAAGGGCCGTCAATTCGTCATGAGCGGCGGCGCCCAACTTCAACTCCTCGTCCTTCTTCCCTTGCTGACCCAGAATTCCGGCATGCTGCCATTTTAAAGAAGCGATAAGGTATCGCGCATTCCAATCTTCCGGGTCCTTGGTGACAACCGATTGCAATGAGATGATGGATGCTTCCAGTAGCTTCCCAGCCTCGGCCGGTTTTCCTTCGTCTCTCAAGAAGGTGGCTAGAATTCCGTTTTGAGAAGAAAGATCAAAGATCACACCGGGGTTGCCGGGCATCTTGGCGAGGAGGGTGGAAAGTTTTTTGACTCCTTCCTTGGCAAGTTTTTCGGCCTCAAAGGATTTTCCTTCCTGCCAAAGAGCCACCGCCCTAGCTGCAGTCGCGGAGGCAATTTGATATTCGAGATCCGGATCTGGTTTTTCTTGTTTGGCGATAAGCTTGAGAAACTCCTTGGCAGCTTCACCACGAAGTTTCGCGACATCTTCGGTTGCGACTACTCCCTCAGCAGTTGTCGCTGCGGCAAGATAGGTTCGGCCAAGCGTCATGGCGAGGGTCTGATTCTCGGGGGATAACTTCGTCAGTTCACGATACCCCTTCAAGCACTTCAAATAAAATGCCAGAGCCGACTTTCCATCATCATTAACTTCGGCATTCCGGGCTCGCACCAAATCCAATGCCGCTTCCGCGCGGATTCGCCCCTTTCCCTCCTCTGGCCAAGCGGATCGAATTGCCGCGCTCGCCGAAGCAATGTCGTCGTCGATATTCTTTTCGTCTCGGACGGATTTCAAAAGTAGCAATCGGAGGTTGGCTCGGGCCTTGCATGCACTTGGCAGCCCCTCAATCCCCAAAGCGGATTGCAAGGCGGCTTCGCCTAATTTAACATCACCCCTTGCGAGGAGAATTTCAGCGTATCGCAGTCGTAAAGTCGCTGCTTGGGATTTCAATTCAGGTCTCGCATCCATCCCGCCAAGTTGCTCTTGAATCTTCTTTGCAAGCAAGGAAAGACGTTCCTCACGACCTTCAAGAACGGGATACCCTTTCACCCCCTTTTCAAGGATCCATCGGAAAAGATGCTCGCTGGTTTCCTGCGCCGAAATGATTTCAGCTTGCGATTTGGACTGCTCGTTTGCGAGAGATTTCTGGAGTGTCTTCTCCCACTCCAGGACCCTATCCAGGGAATCTTGTGTTTCATCCCGAACACTTTCCAGATTAGAAATGGTAGAAGTAGCAGTGTCCCGATATTGATTAAATTCCGCCTTCCTCTTGTCTAAAATGACTTTGTTTTTCTGAACGGTAATTCCCCACATCGCGCCCAGTCCGATCGCGACCAGAGTAATAAGTGTCGCCAGAGTGCGCATCTGTCGGCGACGCTTGTGATCCTTGTTGCGATCAATTTGTCGGCGTTTTTGGTCTGCTTCAACAATGAAATCCCGCTCGATGGATTCAAAATAGCGAGCGACTTCGCGCATGTCGCTGGGTCGACCCATGGCATCAAGACCGAGGCAGAAATTAACCATTTCCCAGCGGCGTAATACCCTTTCGTCCTCCGCTTCACTTTGCCAGATGACATCGGGATCTGTTTCCAGCCAGGCCGCGATACTCTCCCGATCCGAATCGACATGAAATCGTTCTTCGGTTCCTGGCGCGGGACTAAAGGGCGACAAGGTATCGTGACAACGCGGGAACCTCCCCGTGAGTAAGCGGTAAGCTAGCACGCCGAAAGCGTAGACATCCCACTGGTATCCGGCTTCCTCAAGATAGCCCTCAGGATTTCGTAATTGCTCCGGGGGAGAATACAATAAGGCGTCGCTGTATCCCAAGTGATGAACTCCAGGCATCATGCCACTTGCGAAATCTGCCAGAAGCGGCCCTCCATTGGGCCCAAGAAAGATGTTTCCCGGTTTGAGATTGCCATGGGCAACCTTCGCCTTGTGCATGGTGGCAAGACGATTTGCCAGCTTGATGAGAAAGGGCCAGGCTTTATCGGTCTGACAATAGTCGGCGAAAAAAATCTGAAGATTGCGGGGGCGATATCGCTCAACGCCACCAACCATCTCCAACCGCTCGGCCATTAGAGGCATTACGAGGCAGGCCGGACGAACATTAAGGGCATAGGCGTGAATCTGCACCGTGACGTCCTGAGCCCCACCATTCTGCAATCTGGCGATACGATTCTCCAACAATGCCGGATTGGAAGCCATGGAATCGAGGACTTTGACGACGCAATCTTCCCCGTTTTGTCCTTTGGCATCGTATACAGTCCCCGTCGCGCCACTTCCGATTTCGGAGCGAATGGTGATTCCATCGATTATAGGGGGCTCCATATCAGGCTATTCCAAGGAAAACTCGCCAATTCCAGCTCAAAAGTCCAGCTTGGCGGCCTTTTTGTGCAGTTGTTTTTTTTAATTCAGATGATTAAATAAAACCCGTCCTACCGTAAAAAAACCCTAACCTCACCACTCTATGAAAAAACCTTGCCCCGGAAACCCCCTCGCCAGCGATTACTCCCGACGCGGATTCCTTCAGGTCGGCCTCCTTGGCGGGCTTGGACTCACTCTTCCGCAATTCCTTAAGATGGAAGCGCAGGGAGCGCAAAAAGATTACAAGACCCGTGAAGGCGTTGCCAAATCGGTCATTCAGATCTTCCTTCCCGGCGGGATGGCGCATCAGGAATCTTGGGATCCCAAGCCTTACGCTCCTTCGGAATACCGTGGTCCATTCTCTCCAATCAACACCACAATTAAGGGCGAGAAATTCAGTCAGTATCTCAAGGCAACCGCAAAAGTCGCCGACAAAATGACGATCATCCGCTCAATGGCACACGGTGAGGCGGCCCACGAACGAGGAACACACAACATGTTTACCGGATATAAGCCTTCACCGGCACTTGAATATCCTTCCATGGGAGCGGTGGTCGCTCACGAACTCGGAGTTCGAAACAGCCTGCCACCTTACGTTTGCGTGCCCAATGTTCCGAACGAATTCGCTAACTCCGGTTACCTTTCTTCCGCTTACGGTCCTTTTGCCATCGGAGCAGATCCTTCCCGGGCAGATTTCAAAGTTCGCGATCTTAACCTCCCGGGCGAAGTCGATGACAAGCGCTTCTCACGCCGCCGCAGTCTTCTCGAGACCGTGGACAACCATTTCCGTGAGTTGGAAAAGTCAGACGCTCTGGACTCCATGGACGCGTTCTACCAGCACGCTTACAGCCTTATCTCCTCGCAAGAAGCGCGCGAGGCCTTCAACTTGAAAGCCGAGCCCGAGCCCCTTCGCCAGAAGTATGGCATGAACCAGCCGGGACAGCGGATGCTTCTCGCTCGTCGTCTTGTCGAAGCCGGAACGCGATTCGTCTCGCTCACCGCTGGAGGATGGGACCACCACGATAATATTAAGAACGCCATGAGCACAACGCTTCCACCGGTTGACCAGGCGCTTGCGACTTTGATTTCCGACCTGGACGAACGGGGACTTCTCGACTCTACCCTCGTCATGGTGACCTCTGAATTCGGTCGCACGCCAAAAATCAACGCCACAGGTGGTCGCGATCACTGGCCACGGGTTTTCTCAGTCGCCCTCGCTGGTGGCGGAACGCACCGCGGTATGATCTACGGCAGCTCTGACGCCCTCGGCGCAGAGCCCGAAGAGGATCGCGTGGAGATCGAAGATCTCGCTACCACCGTCTACAACCAACTTGGCATCACGGGTGATAAGGAACTTATGTCACCGGGCGACCGCCCCATCGAGATTGTCGATGGAGGCAATGTCATCGATGGAATTCTCGCCAAGAAAGCCTAATCAGGCTTTTCACCCACAGAACAACAATCCCATCTTACAATGAAGAGTCCTCTCTCCATCCTAATCCTGTTTTTATCAATTGGCACATCTTTAGCCTTTACCCCGAGCCTGACTCGCGTCGAACCGCGTGGCGGCCAGATTGGCACCGAAGTCAAAGTGAGCTTTTACGGTGATCGTCTTTTCGAGCCCCAGGAAGTCATCTTTTACAAGCCAGGCATCACAGTGAAGTCGCTTGAAAAAGGAAAAGATCAGAAGAGCGCCAAAGCAGTTCTGGTAATTTCGAAAGACGCAGCACTCGGAGAGCATCCTCTTCGACTACGTTGCAAAGCTGGCATCAGCTACATGCGTTCATTCTGGGTGGGACAATTTCCTACTGTTCACGAAAAAAGAACCGAGGATCGAAAAGGAGACCTCAATAACGAATTCGAGAGCCCACAAGAGGTTGCCATGAACGTCACCGTCCAAGGTGTCGCCGACCGTGAAGATGCCGACTACTATCGCGTCAAAGCGACGAAGGGTGAGCGACTTTCTGTCGAGGTCGAGGGGATGCGTTTGGGCCGGGTTAAATTCGATCCATACATTGCTATCCTCGACTCCAAAAGATTCGAACTCGCCGTCAACGACGACAACCCGCTCTTGAAGCGCGATTGCGCCGCTTCGATCATTGTTCCGGAAGATGGCGAGTATACCGTCCTCGTTCGTGAATCTTCCTACGAAGGGACTACGGCCTGCCAATACCGGGTGCACATTGGAAATTTCCCCCGCCCCTTGGGTGTCTACCCACCAGCCGGAAAACCTGGTGAAGAAATCGAGCTTACTTTCATCGGAGATCCAAGCGGCGACATCAAATCCAAGATCAAACTAGGCAGCAAAAAAGAGTCACATCACATCAAGTCAGGTGACTTTCTTTCCCCATCTGGCAATCCCGTTCACATTTCTCCTCTCAACTATTTCAACGAGAAAGAGCCCAACGACAGCTCCAAAACTGCAAACCCTGTCGAGAACGCCCCTTCTGCTCCGGTCGCGTTCCACGGCATCATTTCCAAAGTAGAGGACAAGGACTGGTTCCGCTTCAAGGCCAAGAAAGGCGAGAAACTCCGCATCCAGGTTCTCTCGAGAACGCTTCGTTCGCCTCTCGATTCTACCATCATTGTTCGCTACGCGAAGGACGGCAAATATATCGGGGCCAACGACGATCAATCCGCCGGCATGCCCGACAGTCGTTATGATTTCGATGTTCCTGCGGATGGCGATTACACCGTTAATATCGCCGATAAATTGGATCGAAAAAGCCCCGGCCACATTTACCGCATCGAGATCTCCAAGAAAGAGCCTGCGCTCTCACTCGCTCTGCCTCCGCAGCGACGTGCCGACACCCAGCTCCGCAAGATGATTCAAATCCCTCGCGGAAACCGCATTGCCATCGTGCCGAACATTTCCCGCGCCAACATTGGGTGTGATATTCACTTTCACGCTCCGAACCTCCCTCAAGGTGTCACGGTGCAAACGCCTGCCATCCCGAGGAGCTTTAGCAACTTCCCTATCCTCTTCGAAGCGAAGGCCGACGCGCCTATCGCCGGGGGACTTTACGCTTTTGAAATTGAAGATCCTAAAACGAAACTTCGCGGACCATTCAAGGAAAGGATTTCCCACGTCTACATAAACAATCAGGGTGAGTTCCACTCGACGGATTCAGAACGACTCGCCGTCGCTGTCATCGAAGAAGCCCCCTTCCACTTGGACCTCTTCGCCCCGCCCGTGCCTTTGGTCCGGAACGGCACGATGAATCTTAAAATCACCGCACGCCGCACCGAGGGTTACACCAAGCCAATCACGGTAGCCATTCCCTGGAAACCAGCTGGAGTGGGAGCTCCCACTGAGGTGGTCATTCCAGAAGGGAAGAACGAAATCAATCTTACTCTCAACGCCAAGGGAGATGCTCCTCTCGCAGAGTATAAAGTTCTTGTGACCGGACGCACTACCACGGACAAAGGAGAGGTCTTCGTGTCATCTAATTTCGCTCCGGTAAGAGTCAGTGAGCCTTACGTCAATCTCGCGCTCCAGATGGCCGCAACCGAGCCAGGAAAGAACACGACCATTATTGCCAAGGTTGAAACCCTCGAGAAGTTCGACGGCGAGGCCAAGGTCACTCTTCACGCTCTCCCTCACGGAGTCACCGCAACCGAGCACAAGATCAAGGCCGACACCACGGAACTAAGCATTCCTCTCACCGTCACAGATGAGACCCGCAAAGGAAAACATGCGAATCTGTTCTGCCAGATCATTATCACCAAAGATGGGCATCCCATCCCCCATAATGTCGGACATGGCGGCACTCTCCGCGTCGATCCTCCGCCGCCGGCTCCCAAGAAAAAGGCTGATGCTCCGGTTATTGCAAAGAAGGAAGCCCCTAAAAAAGAAGCCCCAAAAAAGCCCCTCTCCCGTCTCGAGCAACTTCGCCAGGCCAAAGGACAATGAAATCACTTCCACTCTTCCTTCTGACTCTCCTCCCTGCCTCCTCGTCAACCTTCGAGCAGGTTAAGCCCATCCTGGAGCATTCTTGCGTCGAGTGTCACAACGCCGACAAAGATAAAGGGGGCCTTCGCTTTGACGGACACGCTATCTTCCTCGACGGGGGCGATTCAGGTTCTCCTGTCAATTTCGAGAAACCCGCTGAGTCAGAAATGATTCTCCGTGTACTTCTACCACATGACGATGACGAATTCATGCCGCCTTCGTCCAAGAAGACGCAACGCGACCCATTGACTCTGCAGGAGATCGATCTCTTAAAAGCCTGGGTTACCGCCAAGGCTCCCTGGCCCGAGGGTGCGACACTTCAGCAAAGGGAAAAAGTCGTTACCGAAGATCCAAGTCAACCCGACCCCGAATTAGTTTCCATCGGAGTTTACCCGGGCTCGGTCACGCTCGAGACCAAACGAGATTACCATCGCCTCATCGTCATTGCTACCGACAAGAATTCCGTCACCCGCGATGTTACCGCCTCCGCTCTTTATCAAATTACCGACACCAAACTCGCCCGGGTTGAACGTTCGACTCTTTTCCCTCTCGCTGATGGCGGAACCTCGGTGAAAGTGAAATTCCGAGGCAAGGAAGTAACCGTTCCCGTCACAATAAAAAATGCAACTGCCGACCGTCGAATCAGCTTCCAACAGGACATCGTTCCGGTCTTTACCGCCTCAGGATGCAACACCGGATCCTGTCATGGCTCCGCTCGCGGTCAGGACGGATTCATGCTCTCTCTCTTTGGATACGACCCCAAGGGTGACTATCATCGCTTGACCCGCGAACAATCCGGCCGCCGTCTCAACCTAGCCGTTCCCGAGGGCTCACTCCTCCTCACCAAATCAATCGGGCTCGTACCCCACACCGGAGGAAAGCTTTTCGAGAAAAATCACCCCTTCTATGCCACCATGCTTGAGTGGATCAAAGATGGAGCCCACTACGATTCTGACGACGTGGCCCTCCCCGTGAAGATCGATGTCGAACCGAAACAATTTGTTTTGGAGGGTGAGAAAAAGAAAGTCTCTCTCACGGTCAAAGCTACATATTCAGATGGTACCGACCGCGACGTTACCACACTATCTGCCTTCACCTCCTCAAACGAAAATTCGGTAGCGATCGATCCCTCCTCCGGGCTTGCCGAGTCAAAAAATCGAGGAGAGGGATTTCTAATGGCTCGCTTCCACACTTTCACTGAAGGATCCCAGGCTATCGTCATCCCCGACAACTTAGAATACACGAGACCACAGATCACAGCGAACAACTATATCGACGAACACGTTCACGAGAAACTCCACAAGCTTCGCATTATTCCATCCGAGCTCTCCAGCGATGAAATCTTTGTGCGTCGCGTCTTTATTGATATCGCCGGACTACTTCCCACCGAAGAAGAGCTCACTGCTTTCATGAACAGCAAAGATCCGAAGAAGCGTTCCATCTTGATCGACGAACTTCTCGAAAGAAAAGACTTCACGGAACTTTGGGTTATGAAATGGGCCGAACTTCTTCAGATCCGCACGACAGGAAACAACGCCAACGACGTGACCTATAAGGCCGCTCTTCTCTGGTATAACTGGCTTCGTGATCAGATCGCCGAGAATCGTCCCTTCAACGAGATTGTTGAGGAAATGCTCTCTTCCCGAGGTGGTACTCACGATGTCCCAACGACCAACTACTACAAGGCCGAGAGTGACGTGATGAAGCTCACTGAAAACGTGGCCCAGGTTTTCATGGGAACACGGATCCAGTGTGCGCAGTGCCATAACCACCCCTTCGACCGCTGGACCATGGATGACTACTTTGGCTTTGCGTCTTTCTTCACACAGGTAAAGCGGAAGCAAGGTGAAGATCCCATGGAGCAGATCATCTACGATGGCAGTGGTAGCATCAAAAATCCTGTCACCGGTAAGGATGCCGAACCCAAATTCCTCGGCGGAGAAAAGATTGATGTCAAAAATCAAACCCGCCGGCAGGCCGTCGCCAAGTGGCTCACCGCTCCGGGTAATCCGTGGTTCGCCCGAAACACCGCGAACATCGTTTGGTCACACTTCTTTGGAATTGGCATCGTCGACCCTGTCGATGACGTTCGCATTTCAAACCCGGCAACCAACCCTGAATTGCTTGATGCTCTTGGCGAAAAACTCACCGAATACAACTTCGATATGAAGAAGCTTGTTCGCGACATTTGCAACTCGCGCACCTATCAACTCTCAACAAGGACGAACGCCACCAACGAAGCTGATAACACCAACTTTTCCCACGCCCGTGTCCGCCGACTTCGTGCTGAGATCCTCCTCGATACTCTGGCGCAGGTCACCGACACGCCGAACAAGTTCCGCGGACTCCCCCTCGGATCACGCGCCGTCAACATTGCCGATGGAAACACCTCGACTTACTTCCTCACCACCTTCGGTCGTGCGACTCGCAAGACAGTTTGTTCCTGCGAGGTTAAAATGGAGCCCAATCTCTCTCAAGCCCTCCACCTGCTCAATGGTGATGCCGTAAACAACAGAATTCAAAGAGGACAGGTTGTTCAAAATCTGCAGAAGGAAGGAAAGAAGCCAGACGAAGTTATCAAATCCCTCTATCTCCGTACTGTGAGCAGGCCTCCAACTGATGTGGAGACCAGCAGGCTCAACAATGTTCTCTCTGAAGCTAAAGAACCCGCCGAAGTGACTCAAGTTCTTGAGGACGTATTCTGGGCCCTCCTCAACTCGAAAGAGTATCTCTTCAACCATTAGTCCGCGGCCTGATTAAGTTTTCCAGGACATGAATTTGAATTTTCAGATGAAATCAACCCTAGCCGGATTCGCGGCGATCTTGACCCTTGGTGGTCTCTCCGCGCAGACTGCTGAGAAGATTACCTTCGACGATCACGTCTTCCCAATTTTCGAGTCCAAGTGTCTCAACTGCCACAATCCCGACAAAAAGAAAGGAGATCTCGATCTCTCGACTTACACCGGAACAATGGCAGGAAGTTCCGGTGGAAAGATCGCCTTGGCTGGCGATGGCGGAAGTTCAAAACTCTACACCGTCACTGTTCATACCGAAGAACCCGTAATGCCTCCCGAAGGTGATAAGATTGCCAAGAAAGACGCTGATATAATCCGCGCCTGGATCGACGGAGGTCTTCTTGAGAATAAAGGTTCCAAGGCCCAAAAGAAAAAGAGGCCAGCTTTCTCGTTGGCCGCAGTTCCCTCCTCGAACAAGCGCCCCGAAGGCCCGCCTCCCATGCCCAAGGATCTTCTTCTGGAACCCGTCATGGTCGCTGCACGCTCAACCGTGATCAACGACATGGACGCAAGCCCTTGGGCACCTTTGATTGCGGTCACAGGTCAACGCCAAGTCCTTCTCTACAACACCGACACCCTAAGCCTCGCGGCCGTTTTTCCATTTCCCAAGGGGCAACCTGAAACCGTCTCTTTCCATCCCAGCGGCAAATACCTCCTCGCCGGGGGTGGCATTGGCGGGAAATCAGGAAGCACCAAAGTTTGGGACGTGGTAACCGGCAAGGTCATGATGGAAGCAGGCAAGGAATTCGACTCCGTCATGGCTGCTGACCTTCGGGCAGATCTTGGAGGCATAGCCCTTGGTGGGCCTTCCCGCCTTATTAAGCTCTGGGATACTCAAGCTAGCGAGCAGATCAAGAGCATCAAAAAACACACCGACTGGTTGATTTCACTCGCCTATTCCTACGACGGTATTCTCCTCGCTACGGGAGACCGCAATAACGGAGTGCAAGTCTGGGAAGCTGCTACTGGAAATGAATTTCACTCTTTGCGGGGTCACCAGAAATCGATCGTCGATGTCAAATGGCGCGCCGATTCCAACCTTCTCGCAACCGCATCCGAAGACGGACAGGTTATCTTCTGGGACATGAACTCAGGGAAGCAAATCAAGAAAGCATCGGCACACGGCGGCGGTGTCCTTGCCATGGACTACGCCTTGAGCGGCGACATCGTAACCTCCGGTCGTGATCGAAAAGTGAAGCTTTGGAAACCAGATCTTGGTCTCAAAAAAGAACTCCCTGCATTCGCAGAAATGATCACTGAGGTCGCCTTCTCCCATGACGCAAAACGCGTCTTTGTTGCCGACTGGAATGGACAAATTCAAGTTTGGGACACCACGACCTACAATCAGGTCGGAACCCTGAATCCCAACCCGCCACAAATTGCAGACCGCCTCGTTTTACTCCAGGCGGACAAAGAAAAGCACGTCGCCGTCTTGAAAGCCCAGTCTGACAAAGCTTCCGTAGTCCAAAAGGCTTTTGAGTCCGCCGAGACAGACCTCGCCAAAAAGACCGCCGCCGTCGCCACATCAAAGAAAACTCTCGAAACCCTGATTGAAGAGCGCGACGCATTTACCGCCAAATGGGAAGAACTCAATCTCGCCCAAGAGAATAAGATTAACGAGCTTAAGGCTGTACAGAGCCAGACTACTGCTGTTCAAAATCAAATTAAAGAACTAGCCGACCAGCAACAGAAACTCACAACTGAGCAGCAGCAAATTCGCGCTCAAAAACAAAAGGTTGAACAAGAGCTCGCCGCCGCCGGAAATACAACCAAAGTTGCGCGCGATAATTTGACCAAGAACCCCGATGATCCCCAGTTGAAGCAGAAACTCGCCCAAGCCGAGGCCGCCGAGCATTCCAAACGACAGCAAGTTCAGCAATTGGGTCCGAAACTCGCGAACCTTGACAAACGAGTTGTAGAGCACGCCAAGTCAGTTCAAGAGAAGCAAGCTGCGGTAAAAGCAAGCTCCGACAAGACAAACAAGATTCAGGCCGAACGCACCCAGCTAATCACCCAGCGGAACGAAGCTGCAAAAATGAAGGATCAGCGGAACAATGCCTACATCGCGCTCAAAGGGAAAATTCCCGCAATGGAAAAGGTGATCAAGCCAGCCGCAGATCTCGTAACAGCCAAGGACAAGCTCTGGAAGAGTTCCCAAGCCAAACTCGCAGCGGAACAAGCCAAGCAAAAGCATTTTAACCAACAACTCATCTTCTGGAAATCCGCTCAAATCAACACCAAGGTGCTCAAGGCCAAGGACAAGACGGATAAGATAAGGTCTGATTTAGCCGATGCTGAAGCCGAAGAGAAGGAGTTGATCAAGCTGTATCAGGAAAGCCAAAAGGCTCGCCAGTAATCCCAGCTTACCCATGAGAAGTCATCTGATTTCCCTCATCACCCTTGTCCTTATTCTTTTAAGCACAGGACTCGCACGTGCCCACAAAATCGACTCAATGGAATTCGACTTCCGCGAGTCCCCTGAATCCTGGATTCTCGAAGGTGAACTCGACCTCACCTATATGCTTCCCGAATTCCGCGGTGACCCGGACGCCGAAGCATTAAGCCGAAAAGAAATGATGAAGCTTCCGGCTGAGGACTGGTCGGTCATCCACGAGAAGATTGAGAAGACAGTCCAAAAGCTCCTCGCCTTTACCTTCGCTGATCAAGACCTGCCGTTTTCGGTCTCTTTCCCTGACTTCGACAAAACTCCTTTGCTTCTCCCCGAAGAACAACAGGACGTCGCCCTGATCACTCTACGCCTCTCGATAGAGCCCAGAGCAGGACCCGGGACTCTCACTCTCTTCTGGCTCGACGATCTGGACGCCCAGCTCATTATCATTCCTGAAAAAGGAGATCCATACATCGCTCTTCCCGGAGGTGAAATTAGTCTCCTCGCAGTGGACGAAAGCGGCGAGTCCACCCAGGAGCGCGAGGTTGACCTCTTCCCCTGGATTAAATCCGGCTTTGCACACGTCATTCCTCTTGGTGCTGATCACATTCTTTTCATCCTTGGGATCTTCCTACTTTGCCCCCGCTTGAAACCCCTCCTTGGCCAATCTCTTCTCTTCACGCTGGCCCACTCGATCACCCTCACCATGGCGGTTAAGGGATGGGTCAGCTTCAACACCACTTATATCGAAATCCTCATTGCCACAAGCATCGCATGGATCGGTATCGAAAATCTCTGGCTTAAGAAAATCGGGAGGCGCCGCATCATTCTCATCCTCGCCTTCGGATTACTCCATGGATTAGGATTTGCGAGCGTTCTCGGAGAAATTCTCGAATCAGTAGATTCCTCCCGTCACATGCTTCCTCTCGTTGGATTTAATATCGGGGTCGAAATCGCCCAAGTCGCCATCCTTGTCGTCGCCTGGATCGTAATGCGTTATTTGAAATCCTGGGAGAAGCCGATTCAAATTCTCGGAAGTATTGCAATCGCCGCCGCCGGGATCCTTTGGATGATCGAACGGATCGGCACGCTTTCTTAAATCGTTTCCCTCGTATCGAGGTAACAATTGGCCAAGGCTGCCGGAAACCTCTGTGCGGTTTCATCCAAAGCTACCACACCGTGAGATCTCAGATTGGCGAGAACACGCTCCCGCTCGGAAGAGTAATCCTGAGCCGCGAGGAATCCCAGGGCGCCATCGAAGTTAGCTACTTCATCGTTCAACATCTTATCGATCCCCGACTCGCGGAGACTCGCCAAAACGACGACGTGTTTTTGTCGAAGCTTACGTAATGGCTCCACGAGTTCATCGCCGTCTTCCCCTCTCAAATTTGTTAGGACCACAACCATAGCCCGGCGTTGTTGATGCCTGAGCAAACGCTCCGCTGCCTCACTGAAGTCACTGGGATAGGGTGATGTCTCGTAGTCGTAGAGATGATTCAATACTGTCGTCATGGCATGGCTGCCTTTGACGGGTGGTAACCAGCGTTCGGTTCCTCCAAAACTAAGAATCCCAACATGATCCCCCTGTCGCAAGGCGACATAAGAAACCAGCAACATGGAATTTAGACAGTGGTCGAATTGCGAAACCTCCCCGTCGAGAGTCCGCATACGACGTCCGCAATCGAGCATCAAAATAACCGACTGATCCAATTGCTCCTGAAAATCACGGCTAATCAACGATCGCCGTTTTGAAGATGCTTTCCAATCAACCTGCGAAAGCGAATCGCCAAACTGATAATCCCGTAGTTGATGGAAATCGCGGCTCAGTCCCGCTCGATTTTTGCGGATGATTCCGGTCTGCTCCTGACGGTGCGCCATCGCCATCAAAGCGAATCGAAGCACCGGTTGATAATTAGGATAAACTTTCACCAAGTCTTCCTGCCCGCCTTTCGTTCGACGACTCCACAAGCCCAGGGGCGAGGCCAGCAAAAGGTGGGTCTGGTTAAACAATTGCTCACCCCTCTCGTGAAGAGTCACTGGATAGGTCACGTCGACATAGGCACCACCTTTGATCGACCCTCTCCAAGGAAGGAGCGCGCAATCCGCACCTCCCGGAAGGCCATCGTAAACCGACAAGTGAAGAACACGTTTTGCACTGTTAGCGACCCGCAAGGTGACCTCGCTCTCCACACTCACCGCAAAGCGTCCCGGGATTTTTCGAGTAACGATTGGTTTCTTTACGGAGAAGGCCAATGCTCCATCGCTCACAAACAAGGTCGCGAGACAAGCTCCGGCAATCAGCCAGATTTCACCAGCTCGCCCCAACCATATCGCGGCAATGGCCAGAACGAACCAAAGCATCAACAGGCGGATGAGCCACTTTGTGGGGCGAATCGACATTATTTAGGCTCGTGGTGCCTCTACCGAGGCGAGTGATTTGATCAGAAGGTCGTCAACACCCTCTCCACTAATAGCCACTTCCGGGCTGACTTGAACACGATGCCTGAATACCGGTATTGCTGCGGACTTCACATCATCAGGGATGACATGAGACCTACCGGAAATGACCGCATAGGCTTTCGCAACTTGAATCAAACTGATGGCACCCCGTGTTCCTGCTCCCAGACTCATCCCCGGTGCGGTCCGCGTAAACCGAGTCAGCCGTAATGCGTAGTCGACGACTTCCGGCACCACCGAGACCTGTGCAGTGGTCTTTTGAGCCTCGATGATTGATGCCGAATCACAAACCTGGCCAACCGATTTCGGGTTCAAGCCCTTCCCTCCAGCTGCGGCAGTCACCCCGCTGACGATTTGTTGTTCATCCTCCATGGTTGGATAATCAATGACTACCTTCATTAGAAATCGATCAAGCTGGGCCTCGGGAAGAGGATAAGTTCCCTCCTGCTCAATCGGGTTCTGCGTGGCAAAACACATGAAGGGCGGTGCGACGCTCAAGGATTCGCCGTCGATTGTCACCTGTTGCTCCTGCATCACCTCAAGCAACGCAGCCTGGGTCTTCGCAGGAGCGCGGTTGATTTCGTCGGCCAACAAGAGGTTGGTGAATACCGGTCCTCTCCGGGTTTGAAAGGTCTGACTCTTCATATCGAACAAAGTAAACCCTGTGATATCAGACGGCATCATATCTGGAGTGAATTGCAAACGACCAAACTCTCCACCAAAAGTGCTCGCGAGAGCCAATACCATATGCGTTTTCCCGAGCCCGGGCTTCCCCTCCAACAAGACATGACCACCGGAAAAAAGAGCGGCAATGCTTTGTGTGATGGTTTCGTCTTGTCCAAAGACAACCTTTTGGATTTCTGCCTCGATATTGCCCGCCAATTGAGCCGCTGCGGCAAAGTCGAGTTGAGAAGATTCAACGGGAGGTTCTATGGGGTATTCATTCATGATTTTAAAATAGTTTGGAGTCTGTGAACAATTCGAGTGAGAGAGGCCGGGTCTTTGATTTCCGAAGCGGTCATTGCCTCAACAACTTCTTCGCGGGATAAGCCTGAATTTTCAACCAAGAGTTGATAGTGGTTTTCTGGATCGTCATGATTTTCGCTTTCAATACGATCCCTGAGTGGGCGGAGGTAGTGATGGAGTTGTTGTTTTTTCCAGAGAAATCTAGCTGACGCTGAGAGGTCATCGCCGTAGCCACCCAACACGATGTGATCATCTTCCTTTAAGGGCCCAAATCGCGGAATTCTCGTCCAGAGCCAAAACGCCAACAAGAGAAGGCCCGCGATGATGGCTTGCGAGGCATATTGCCACAGGAGCCCCATAAACGAGGTCCCTGAGCCGTAGAGGAAAACAATCGATTTTGCCCCCCTCCAATTTCCGACCTGCATCACAAATTGCGCATGATCGGCTCGATTGATGTAAGCATTTCGAAAAGCACGGGCATGCGACAACACCATAATATCTCCATAGCCGAACTCGGTAGTTACCATGCGTCCGAGATTTTCATTGGCGGATTCCCATCCCTCTCCGAATTTCGCGTTCAAGGCGACATCTCCTTGAAACTCAACTTGATAATCTTTAGTCTCACCGTTTTGCATGACCTCGAAATCGGCGGCATGCCAAGATCGCGCAAGATGTCCGTTCGCTTCCGTCTCACCCACCACTTCCCAGACATTTTGTTCAATCTCGATACCGGTCTTATCAATCAAGTAGTCAAAGCCCAATAAGTCTGGTTCCTCACTCCAAAAATAACGCATTGAGCTTTGGTGATCATTAATCTCGCCCTCGCCTCCCTCCACGGTAATCACCAACATCCCCCCTTCTTCAACCCAGTCCAGGGCGCGCATGCCCATTCCCTTTGTAGATAGAAACGAGGCCGGGATCATGATGATGTCCATATCTTCCTCGACCTCGGACCAAACAAGCGAGCTTTTCGCATTATAACCATGTGCGCTCAGGAAGCGTTCCGCGGCGAGGTATGGATTAATCCGCGCCGTGCCCCGATAGCCCAATGGGATTTCTTCCACCTCCCACTCGTCGGGATTAGTGCGGCTTTTTTGACAAGCGGTTAGCAGGAGGCTAAAAGAGAAGATCAAAAGAAGCTTCATGACTTTCCTCCTTCCCCAAATGGCCATTGGTTCCAAATTCTCTGCATCAATTCGTCTTCAGGAGATGAGAGGGCGTATGCTTGTATCATCCAAGCTGTGGTGAGTGCTTCGAAATATTGTGGATTGGCAGGTTCACCGGTAGAAAGAACCCGATGCAGACAATCCATCTCGGTATCGCTCTCCTCGATATCGACGAGTTGTCTTGTCACGAGAGAACTGATCGCCCCTCGATACAGCAAGCCAAGAGCTTCTTTTTGAAGCCCCTGATTCCAGAGCTCCCGCGCCACCTCCACCAAACGCTTTGGAAGGGACTCCGCGGTCACATTCATTCCGGCGACCGTCCTGATTATCTTTTTCTTTTCTCCCGAGCTCTCTCCCGGCCCAACCTTGAAAATCTGCCGGTTTTTGATAATCAACCAAATGAGGCCCACCACCACTAAGGTAACAATCACCCAGAAAATGATACTCCCTCCCTGCACAAAAAGCGACATGCCATCACCCGAACCTGGATCTGAGGAGGCACTGCTGCTTGCCTCTTCTTTCTCAATCTCATCCTCAGGTTTCTCCTTCTCTGTCCAAACCTCCCGTTTTTGAACCTCAAAGTCATCGTCCGCTAAAATACTCTCAATGCTGACCTCATTAGTCTCGGCTCTTGCAGATTGAGTAGTCGCAGAAAAACAACATGCCAACAATACCAGTCCCACACGCTGTCCCAGCCTCTTGAAGGTCAACTCAATATCCCAGCCCTCGATCCAGATCCGGCTATTAACATACAGTCCAAATCCCCCACCCACATAAAACCAGGTCGTCAAGGTCATTGCCGCGACATAAAACAAGGCTGCAACAGCAATAACCCAACTGGGTAGTCCTCCCGGACCTCCTTCAAAAAAATCATTGATCAATTGTTGATACCCCCAGTCGCTACCATCCGGCACCATGAGATCAATGTAGTAAAACTGGCTCATGAAGACAAAAAACTCCATTGCCAGACACAAAGCAGTCAACGCCGAAGCCGTCCCCGAACTCCGGAATGAAAGCGCTTGGGACCGCGCCCGGTATTGTTGTTTATCCAGACCCTCGAGAAACTTAATCGGCAAAACGAGGGATCGGTAAAGATTTGACCGGTAAAAAAAAAGCCCCAGAACAACGAGCCAATAGAGCACAGCCAAGCCAGCTTCGCCGGGGCTATCAGCTCCCTGGTGAGCAGCCAATCCGATTAAGGTCAACACAAGCCCAAGCGCAATAAATTTCCAGTTATGCGACAACTCCAGAGGTAACACCCTAATGGCCTGGGAGAGCTTTGGAGTCTCTCCAAATAGACTTCGGCTTAGTGGAAAAAGAGTCACCCTTTCCCAAATCGGCTTCATCCACCAGATCAGAAAGCAGCCCCAGAAGAGGGCATTCCAAAAGAGACCCAGAATTACAAGACAAAGTGGAATGATCGAACATAGCCAAATTTTGGCCAGAAGGCCGGCGTGTTGACGGACGAGGCTGATCCCCAGATCAACCGCCTCCCACTGGGTCCGGGGGCGAATCTCCGCCGTCACTTTTTCAAGCTCCATAGCCCCTCCGTCCTACCACTGTGAAATAGAGGAGATGCAAGACCCAAAAAATAATCCCTACGAAATACTTCGTTGAAGCCGTGATCGGTTGTGCTGACCAAAACCCCTCAATTACAGCTGCAAAGGTCGTCATCGAAGCTCCACCCAACAATAATGGAAGCGAGCGCCTTCCCGCTCTCGCCAAGGCTTTTCCGCGAGGATAATTCCCCGGAGCCAGGAGAGAAAACCCCAGCCTCAATCCAGCCATACCTACCACAATCATCCCCAGGAGCTCAAAGGAAGAATGCCCCGCCACAAAGCGCCAAAGCTTCTCGGGATCTCCGGCATAGTCGATATATCCAACGGTTGCGCCAATGTGCAGCCCGTTGAAGAAGAGGTAAAAGATCGTCCCAAGCCCGAAGAGAATTCCTCCTCCGTAAAGCTGGAAATCAATCCCAACATTATTTTGAATGTAATGGGCGAACATTTCGAAGTTGGACCCGTGTTCCTGTCTTAGGTGCTCCACGGTGTTGGCATTCTTGCCATACATTCCTTCGAGTGAATTCATACTCTCCGGACCGAGAAGCGACTGTATCCAAGCGATTTCCCGATGGGCCGACCACCACATCAAAAAGAAAGGGACCCAGAAAATAAACGACGAAACAACAAAGAGCTTCCAGTCACGCCGAAAGGCTTGTGGGAAAGTGCGCAGAAAGAAAATTAGAAAACCTTCGCCAAAAGCTCCCTTCGAACGATGAATAGATCGGTATCCTTGAATTGCCAGAGTGTTTAAGCGATCACATATCCGTGCTCCGAACATGCGATACTGGGCCAATGACAAGTCGTAACAAATTTTACGAAACTTCGACGGGATTGACGCTGCGCTCGAAAGGTCTTCATTTTTATCAACCGACTTTAGCTCGACCTCAAAGGTCTGCCACTCCGCCGAGTTTTTCTGTTCAAACTCCTGCCTGTTCATCGACGAGCCTCCAGCCAGTTTGCCATTCCCAATACTTGATTCACTCCCTTGGTGTCATCCATCCCGGTGATCGAAACGAGATGGTTCCCCAATTCTGCCTGCCGACCTTCGGACCAACCTCCGCTACGATCCCGAAAAGCCAAGATGGCAGCCTCCTCCTCCCGTGTCAGGGTGATATTGACTGGCATCGAATTCAATGAGGGCGGTCCCGGCATCATGGGGTCCAATCTCGCTCTCGAATACACTACCAGGGTGCCTGCTGCGAGATCACCGAGCCGCTGAAATCGTGGATGGAAAAATGGCAGCAAAGGCACGATCGGAATGATCATTTCAAAAAAACGAATGAAATTCCGAATCATCGACTGCCCCATGGTCACCGGCCCTCCGGCTTCGTTCACCACTCTCAGCCCCATTGCTTTCTTCCCAAGCGTGGCTCCCGACTTACTCACTTCGAAGAGGACATGGTAAAACCAAAGGATCAAAAAGTATCCCAACAAGAAAAACCCGGAGGCGACATTGTCCCCAAATACCGGACCCGTCATACCTATCAGCAGCGCATAGACAGCAATTAAGGCGCCTTTTGAGAGAAGGTCGATGAACCACGCTAAAAATCTTAGATAAGGACCTGCCACCCGGAGATGAATCTCAATCCCTTCGGCGAGTTCGACCGTTTGCAGTGTATCTATTCGCCTCGCAGGTGTCGCCATCTTCTCTAAGAATAGAAATTAGCGCAGTGTCACCCCGGGTAAAGCATTCAATCCGGAAAGACGATGGCCCTGTGGCCATCAATAATCGTCCGATCTTGAACGTGATAGCGAATCCCCTTAGCCAAAGCCGATCTTTCGCAATCTCGCCCCAGCCTTACGAGGTCGTGGACACTGTGGTGATGGTGCACCCTTTCGACCTGCTGCTCGATGATCGGACCGGCATCGAGTTCAGAGGTCACGTAGTGACAAGTCGCTCCAATGAGCTTTACCCCCCGCTCGTAAGCCTGACGATACGGGTTGGCTCCGATAAAGGCAGGAAGAAAGCTGTGGTGAATATTGATCATCTTGCCCTGATACTTCTCACACATCCACTCCGGCATTATTTGCATGAAGCGCGCCAGGACAACCAGTTGCACCTCTTGCTCTTCGAGTAAGGAGTCAATATCTTGAAATCCAACTTCCTTATTCTCCTTCATCTCGATGAAGTGGAATGGAATTCCAGCCTTCTCGGCAATCACCCGACAATCCTCACGATTACCAATAATGGAGGTGATTTCAACCGGCATTTCTCCGAGTTGCGCCCGCCAAATAATCTCGTTCAAGCAATGGTCGGTTCGGGTCACGAGCACGGCCGTGCGCATGCGATAGGGCAAACGACGAAAATGCCAGTCTGCATCGAGAGATTTACCCAGGACGGAAAATCCTGCCATGAAATCATCTTGGGAAATGTCTAAATTTGAGGTGTCGATTTCGAGGCGGGCGTAAAAAGCATCCCTTTCCCGATCAGTAAATTGATTAAACTCGACCAAGTTCGCCTGATACTCCGAGGCATAACTGGCAATTCGGGATACAAGGCCGGGCTTGTCTGGACAGGAAAGTTTAAGAATAAGACCCTCACGCATTTCAACGACTTGCACTAGTTTACTGAAAAGATCAAGTGAGACTCTTGAGGTGATCTTTGGCCGTTCTGAGAAACTCCTGCACCAACCCCTTTGGTTTGCCTTGATAGAGCGCTCCGACCACCAGGGGCGGGAAACCTTTCAGAGGAAGAGCTCTGACTCCTGTGGGCGGTTTCAATCCCGGAATAAGGATTCCGATTCCAGTCCCAAACCCACGTGCCACATAGTCCCGGATGATGTCGGTTGAATTCACCTCGACCGAAACTGGCCAGGAAATATTCCGATCCTCAAACTCACGCTGAATCAGTTGCTGAAGAACTTCATGGGAAGGCAATCCGATTAAAGCCCCCAATCCCAAACGTCGATCTGTGGAAAACGGATCTTTCTCCAGAACGTCCCGCCAGGTCTTGGCTTTGGAATCAGCAGGCACCCAAAGCACAGTCGGGAGTTTCATCAAGGGATGGGATTTCAATCCATCTGCCAGTCGCCCGGCTAACACTCCGATTGCAATATCGACTTTTTGGGAGGTGATTAAAGTGTGGATTTCCGACGGAGCAACCTCGCAGAGCGACAGCTTTAGACCAGGCTCGCCCTCTTTGAGTTTTTCAAGCACGTCGGGCAGGTGATTTCTTAAGGTCGAAGCTGAAGCCGCAAGGCGTAAGTGGCGGCTCTCCTCCCCACGTAATCGCTCCTCGACATCTCCCAACCTAGAGAAAAAGGGGTAAATGAAATCGTAAAGCTCATCTCCGCTGGGTGTCAGCGCGAAGGGCCGGCGATTGAACAATTTCACCCCAAGCTGTTCCTCCAATTGCAAAATTTGACCACTCACCGCTGGTTGCTGAATTCCATAAGGCATCTTGCGAACCGCCGCGGTAATCCCTTCAAACTTCGCGACATAATAAAAAAGCTCCAGATGGTGGATATTCATACGGCTTTAAAGTTACCAGATTCGAGTATCGATTCAATCAATGATATCGGCGAAAGATTCGATAAGACGTAAATCTAAAACTGAAATACCGTCCCCAAATGGACTCCCTCACTGCTCGGATCTCTCTTCTGGAAAGTAAGGTCGAACGACTCGTCATGGAAGCTGGAGATATTTCGACGGATCTCCAGGACCTCAAATTGCAAATCCCGCATTCTGAAGAGGATGCTCAGCAATTGCCGCCTCCCCTCCCTGAGGTCACTGTTCCAACTCCTGAGTCAGTGGTTTTAACTCCAGAAATCGAAGCCCCCCGGAAGGAGCCCAAACCTCAAGCCACTCAAAAATCAGTCGCAAAGCCTGTCTATAATGGCGGACTTGAACTCCAACTCGGAAGGGTCTGGTTTGTGAGAATTGGCATCATTCTTCTCACGACCGGCTTGGTCTTCCTCAGTAGCTACACATACAACAACTACGTCCGCGACTTGGCACCCGAAACCCGCTTGGGTTTATTTTATTTCCTCTCAGCTCTCATTACCGGCGCGGGTCTTTTTTGTGAAACCTGGAAGGAATCGCTGAAAAGCTACGGCAGAATCGTAGCTGCAGGAGGACTGGCTTCCATCTACTATTGTAGTTTCACGGCTTATCATGTCGAAGCCCTCAAGGTCATAGAAAACCCAATCGCGGCATCCCTCCTCCTAACTTTAAGTGCCGGCCTCTTTTGCGGGGTCTCTCTTTGGAAGCAATCCCGTCTCATGTTGAGCACCAGCCTGGGACTGGCATTTTACAGTGTCTCGATCAATCCGAACGGCCTCATGGTTTGCGTATCCTCCCTCATCCTCGCGACCTTTGGCATCACCATGATGAATCGAACCAAATGGATGGCCACAGGATTTGTCGTCCTCATCGGCAGCTACCTTTCCTTTATCTGGTGGCAGATAACCATCGCTCCCTCATCAGTCGACACCCGATTTTTCCTGATCGCGTACTGGGTTCTCTTCGTCGGCGCATCACTACTGCCTAGGAAAACTGGCGCCGAAAAAAATCAGGGAATATTCAGCGCGATCAACCACTCCTCTTTTTTCCTCCTCTTCTCACTCGACCTTCAGTCCTTCACCTGGATCGATCATCACTGGGCCTTCTGCTTAATCCTGGGCGGCGCTCTTAACGGGATCGGCTTATTGGGTAGAAACCGTCTTCCTCATTCGTCGATCATCCTGCATCACACTAAAGGAATAGGCCTGATCACTCTGGGGATTACTTTGAAATTCACTGGCCATACTCTTTTCCTGACTCTCCTGATCGAGAGCCTTCTTCTACTCGCCGTCTGCTTCCGTCATCCCCATCCCTTTGCTCGGCTCGCCTCACAAGCCGTCGCCGCGCTGGCGATCTACTTCTCTCTCATCACGGCAGTCGGCAACTCCACGTTTCCATCCATTGCCTGGACAATCGCAGCCACGCTCTGCCTTGCCTATAGCGTGATGGATCGACTCGTTCAAAAAGATCTCACCAACGTTAAGGAAAATCCCGTATCCATCGTGGCTGCCATATTAGCGCTAGGATTCATTTTCTTTGGAAGCACCTCCAACTGGAATTTCGAACAGAAGATCTTCCTTCTGGCAACTCCGGGAATCCTTGCGCCATTTGGAATGCTCAACCCCCGGATTCGTTCCTTCCTGTTCGACACCCTTATCGTGACTATTGCGATATCACCCATCTTGCTGATTTCCCTGATTGGAAATCTTAGTTCGTCATCGACGTTCTTCACTGGGGCCTTCATGGCTCTTTTGGCTTCTGCTGCACACTCTTATGCCCAGATGAAAAATCAGATTCTCGCGTGGAAGAGGAGTGATGGGATCGTTTCAGGAGTTCAACTGGCTATCGCCGTCCTTTTCGCCGCCATTGGAATCATCCTCGGAGATTTCACCAACGAAACTCAACTCATATTTCTGTTGTTCGTTCCTATCGTGGGAACATTGATCGCTCAGTGGAGCAAGCTCCTCATCCACTCGAGCATTCCAGCCTTGTCCTACGCCGCTTTGATCTTCGTTGGCCCCGTGAGTGCCTTCACCTTGTTCTTTGGCTGTGTGCTTTCTGTTGGACATTTGCTCATCCTTAGAAATCTCCACCGCAATTGGGACAAAAACATTCTCGAAGGGACCGCCTATCTCATTTCGACCGCGATATTTCTTTCCTGGATCCTGGCGAGTTTCAGTCAACCACTCGTTCTGATTAGTTGGAGCGCAACCGGGCTTTTGCTCAGCGCCCGCTATTTCCCAAAAACCCTCACCTCCATCTCAGCGTCGGTATACTTTTTCATCGGAGTTTTTCACCTCCTGCCCATTCTATCCCAAAGCACCTCGTTAGCCGCCTACCTTGCTCTCCTGGCCCCTGCCTCCCTGCACCTTTGGCACAGCTATAAAAAACTCCTCCCGAAATTCAACCTCCTCGCTGTCGGTTCCTTTCTCGGGCTTTGGATTCAAGTCACCCACGATAGTCCCCTCAGCAGCCTATCGGCAGCGTGGGCGATTACCGGAACCGTGCTTCTGCTCACAGGACTGCTTTTGAGAAGCCGTGCATTTCGTCTCTCGGCCCTCGTCATTCTGCTCTTCAGTCTGGGACGCGTGATGCTCGTCGATATTATTAATCTCGATCCACTTCCCCGCATTCTCAGTTTCATCACGCTTGGCCTTGGACTCTTGACACTTGGGTTTGTCTATAATCGATGGCAAGAGCGCTTGAAACAAATCCTCTGATCGAGACACTCTTCTCCGATGAGAGTGGTTTTGCAAAGAGTCAGCGACGCACAGGTTTCGGTATCGAACAAGGTCATCTCCAGAATCGGTGCGGGCTTTCTTGTCCTCCTCGGAATCGAGGAAATAGACACTCTCGATGATGCCACCTGGTTGGTCGGGAAGATTAGTAAGATGCGCGTCTTCGATGACTCCGAAGGTAAAATGAATCTCTCCCTCAAAGACATCTCCGGGGAAGCTCTCGTCGTCAGTCAGTTCACCCTCCATGCCGGCACCAAGAAAGGTAATCGACCCAGTTTCATCAAGGCTGCGCAACCAGCGCACGCCAAACCCCTTTATGAGAACTTTTGTGATTCCTTATCCACAGAGATCGACAAGCCGGTCAGCCGTGGAGAATTCGGAACAATGATGGAGGTCTCACTCACCAACGATGGTCCGGTCACCATCCTCATTGACTCCCAAAACAGAGAATGAATCCTACTCCTTCACTCGTACCGATGTTCCGCAGTAAATGCAGCGGAACCAACTAAAGAGGAGAACATGGAAGCAGGTTGGGAAAATATATCCTAAAAACTTAATATGGTGAGCCTTCACATGCTTGCGGCATGCCTTGGTCCCATAAATCGGCTGGCCGCAAATGCGACAACTCATCCCCCGGGCGAACATGAAATAAAGCAAACTCATCACCACAAAACCCAGCGGAATCCAAGCGATCCAGACCGGGTAACTGAGGAGCAACAAGACTCCGGACACCATACTGGCAGGAAGCATGATCATGGTGATGATGGTAAGAATTGCCGCAATTCTAATCCGAATTGGTTGTGGGTGAAGAACGCCCCGAATGTATCCACGGGAATGAGGGGTTTTACCGGCATTTAGTCCTGTGCTTGGTGCCTTCCGAATATTAGCACTATCGGAAACAAGTGGCTGAATGGGTGTCTTATCACGCTCCTTGGAAAGGATTGGTTTTATTTCAACTGCCTCCCTCGCTTTGGGCTTAATGTGAACCACCCTGGGCGGCGCAACTTTTGGAGCATCCTGCTCCGGAGGGAGCTCGGCAGTTCGAGAGAGATCCTGACTCGCCTCGGGGACTTCAACCTTCTGACTAACTGGCTCCTCTTCCTCCCCCTCAACGAATGAGTCCATCGCAGGAATATCTTTTACAGAAATTTTCTGCTTTACCATGTGCGCTACAGGTACCGCTATGGCATGGAGGATCTCTGACGCCACCTTCTCTGCTTCTTCCTCGACGGGCTCCAACCGACGGACCTCCACCGCAGGATGGTAGTCAAGAAGGTTCCTCGATTGTTCAATCCACAACTGGATTTCAGAAGCTGCGGGCAAAGTGGGTGTCAGCTGTAACATTGCATTAGCCTGCTCCATCTCACTGAAAAGGATATGTGCGTCACTTTCAGCAAGAGCCTTCAGGCTCTCGACGCCGGTGGCCTCCAGGAGTTCGCGGGACTCCTCGGTTAAACCTTGGATATCGCTAATATCTTCCGTGATTTCCGTCATCTGGATAAATGGTAAAAAAGAGTCTTTTGAGCCTTCTGAACAGAACAATTCTCGCTATCCGAGATTTGTCCGCATTTCCTGAAGCTGCTCGAGCTTTCCTTCCCATTCGGAAAGGCGCCCTCGCTCAACCTCAACGACCTCGGGCTTGGCATTGGCGACAAATTTCTCGTTGCCCAGTTTCCCGCGACATTTGCCTACCTCCTTCTGAACTTTCTCGATCTCCTTGTCCAAGCGGGACTTCTCCGCCTCCACGTCGATCAATCCGTCGAGTGGCATGAACAACTCTCCCGCTGCAGTCACAGCTCCGGGAGTTCCCTGTTCGGGAACGTAGGATTCATCACGGGTGATCGATTCCGCACCAACCAACAAAGCGATCGTCCCAGCCTCGTCTTCCAACCACGCTGGTCCGGACTTGGCAACAAAGCGCACATCCTTGCGGGCTGCCACCCGATACTCGGCTTTCAAATTTCGTAAACATCCGGCTGTTTCGTAAACTGCGTCGGCTTGAGCCTGTGCCTCTGACACTACCTCTGGTGAAACACCATCAAGCAAGCCATTGCCTGGCAGCAGTTTCTCCATGAGGAATTCACCCTCACTGAGATAGCCCATCCGGGAACTTAGCTCTTCCGTCAAATGCGGCATGTAGGGATGTAACATCTGAAGGTAACGTGCCATCACAGTATCGAAAACACCAAGAGTGGTATTCCGCTGCTCTTCCGAAGCATCATCACGAAGATCACCCTTCACGGCTTCAAGAAACTTGTCGCAGAACTCGGCCCACAGGAAATCATAAAGCTGCCCGCCCACTTCGTTAAATCTATACTCGGCATAAGCAGCATCGAGCTTCATTGCAAGAGCGTCACAGCGTGCGAGGATATCGAGATGATATGGACGCAGGTTGGTGCACGCGACGATGTCGAAATTGACCCGCGAATCACTTCCCGCCATGCGACGGAATCGGCATGCGTTGTAGATCTTATTGGCGAAATTGCGTCCTTCCTCGATTTGCACTTCATCAAAACGGACATCCGATCCAACCGGAGCGATGCGCATTAATCCGAAGCGTAAGCCATCCGCGCCATACTTATCCATCAGATCGATCGGGTCAGGAGAATTCCCGAGCGACTTGCTCATTTTTCGCCCCTGAATATCGCGAATGATTGCGGTGAAGTAAACGTTCTTGAACGGTAGTTCACCTTTGAAGTGATACCCCGCCATCACCATTCGGGCGACCCAGAAGAAGATGATGTCCGGTCCGGTCACGAGATCGGCGGTCGGATAGAATTTCTTCACCAGGTCGGACTCCTCTCCCACGTTTTGCATCGTCGCAAAGGGCCAGAGCCACGAGCTAAACCAGGTATCGAGGACGTCTTCTTCTTGAATCCAATTCTCAGGATCCGCTGGCGGCTCCGTGCTTACATGAAGATTACCGGCCTCAAGATCACCCAGGGTCAGTGATTCCGCAGCCTGCAGATCTTCCGACTTTTCCTTACGATACCAAACCGGAATCCGGTGACCCCACCACAACTGACGAGAAACACACCAATCCTGAATTCCGTTCATCCAGTTGGCGTAAGTCTTTGCCCAGTGAGCCGGACAATACGAAATTTCATCTTCAGCAACTGCCTTGGTAGCATCATCGACAGCAGGATATTTCAAAAACCACTGCATCGAGATCCGCGGCTCAATCGGCACATCGGCGCGCTCGGAGAAACCTACTTTGTTTTCGTATTCCTCGACCTTGATCATCAAGCCCAGCTCTTCGAGCATCGCGGCCGCCTTCTTGCGAGCCACGAAGCGATCAAGCCCATCGAGATCTTTGACCTCCGGGCAATTCACCGTGCCGTCGGCATGGAAGACATCGATGATCGCCAAATCATTCCGCATTCCGATTTCGAAGTCGGCCTTATCGTGCGCTGGCGTAATCTTAAGCGCACCTGTTCCGAATTCAGGATCCACGTGTTCATCGGCAACCACGGGAATTTCCGCTGCCGGGAAAGGACGGCGCACTTTCTGGCCGACATACTTTCCGTAACGCTTATCCTTGGGATTCACAGCAACCGCAACATCGCCCATGAGCGTCTCGGGACGGGTAGTCGCGATTTCAAGAAACTCTCCTGGCTGGTCTACCAACTCATACTTCAGGTAATAAAGCTTGGAGTTCTGAGGCTTCATGATGACCTCTTCATCAGAGAGAGCCGTCAAGGAAACCGGACACCAGTTCACCATCCGCTTGCCGCGATAGATTAGCCCTTGCTTGAAGAGGTCTGAAAAGACTTTGGAGACCCACTTGGAATACTCCTCGTCCATCGTAAAACGCTCACGACTCCAGTCGCAAGAACACCCCAATCGCTTGAGCTGATTGATGATGATTCCACCGTGCTTCTCTTTCCATTCCCAAACCTTTTCGAGAAAGGGCTCACGTCCAATATCTCGGCGTGTCTTCCCCTCCTCCTCGCGGAGTTGCTTTTCCACTTTAGTCTGCGTCGCAATACCAGCGTGATCTGTTCCAGGCAACCAGAGAACCTCACACCCCTTCTGACGGGCGCGGCGAGCCAAGATATCCTGAATAGAGTTATTTAAGACGTGTCCGAGATGCAAAATCCCCGTTACATTAGGGGGAGGAATAACAATCGAATAAGCAGGCTTCTCGGAAGAAGGATCCGCTTCAAAACACTTCCCGTCGATCCATGCTTGATACCAGGACTTCTCGACTTCGGTGGGCTCGTAGGCTTTGGGCAACTCAGACATCGCGTGCGGGGAATGCCAGACCCACGCCAAATATTCAAGCACGGGTCGAGCGAGCTGGAAATTAGCCTCGTTCCCAGCAATTTCCTCGCTCTTACTTTCCCTCAAAATGACGCTGAGGATTTTAGTCCCTGCAGTTTAAACGCCTACTTTTTCGGCGATTCCCGCACCGACACCGGAAATATCGCCTGGGAATTTAATGGTAGCTTGGGAGACAGCTATCCCAGCCAATCCTTCAGTGATGGCCCGACTAGGCAAAACACCTCGATCTGAGCGTCCAAAAGGCTCCTCAAGCCAGTGGACACCGGATTTGATGCAGAGGGAGCGAAAGTCACGAACGACTTCTATCCAAGGCCTAGTATTGGAGATTTCATGAGATAAACTCAGGATCTGTTCATGAATTCGCTCATTTTCGATGCTTTGCCCGAAGTTTTCCATTCCCCCCGCGCCCCCTCTTCCCATAGGTTCCCCGCAAGTTAGCAACCAACATGGCAACTCCTCAGAAACTTCTCGTAGCAAATCGTGGCGAAATCGCCATTCGTGTCTTCCGTGCCGCCACCGAGCTCGGCCTCCGCACTGTCGCCATCTATGCCGAAGAAGACCGCTTTTCACGTCATCGCTTCAAGGCGGATGAAGCCTACCAGCTCGATAAATCAAAAGGCCCCGTCGGAGCCTATTTGGACTACGAAGGCATTGTCGCTCTCGCCAAATCCAAAGGCGTTACCCTGATCCACCCGGGATACGGTTTCCTCTCCGAAAATGCCGACTTCGCCCGCGCTTGCGAACGTGAAGGCATTACCTTCATCGGACCATCTGCTGACCTCCTCGGCTCCATGGGTGACAAAACCGCGGCCCGTGCCCAGGCCATCGCCGCCAATGTCCCCGTCCTTCCCGGGACCGACGACGCCATCTCTGATCCCGACCAAGCCCTCACAGTCGCTCACGAAGTCGGGTTCCCTCTCATCATCAAGGCAGCCTTCGGTGGCGGCGGTCGCGGAATGCGCATCGTCGAAAAACCGTCCGAACTGCAAAGCCGCCTCAAGGAAGCCCAGGAAGAAGCCCTCAATGCCTTCGGAAACGACGCCGTCTTCCTCGAGCGCTACATCAAACGCGCCAAGCACATCGAGGTGCAGATTCTCGGCGACCGACACGGTAACGTCGTACACCTCCATGAGCGTGATTGCTCCGTCCAACGACGATACCAGAAGGTCGTCGAAATTGCTCCGTCCATCGATCTCGAAGGAAACCTCCGTGAAGAATTTTGCGAAGCGGCGGCTCGCCTCGCCCGCGATATCGGATACGACAATGCCGGAACCGTGGAATTCCTCTACGACATGGATTCCAAGGAGTGGTTCTTCATCGAAATGAACCCCCGTATTCAGGTTGAACACACCGTAACCGAATGTGTCACCGGAGTTGACCTTGTCCGCTCCCAGATTCTCGTCGCCCAGGGCGAAAAACTTCACGAGCCCGCCATCGGAATCCCCGCGCAAGCCGACATTCCGTGCAATGGCTTCGCTATCCAGTGTCGTATCACAACCGAAGATCCCGAAAAAGGCTTCGCCCCCGACTACGGCCGCATCACCAATTACCGTTCGGCTGCGGGTTACGGCATCCGCCTCGACTCCGGCAACGGCGACGCCGGAGCCGTCATCACTCCTTACTATGACTCCATGCTGGTGAAGCTCACCGCCATGGGACGCGACTTCGAAACCGCCTGCCAACGCATGGACCGTGCCCTCCGCGAATTCCGTATTCGCGGAGTGAAGACCAACATCCCCTTCCTTGAAAACGTCATTGAGGATAAGACCTTCCGCTCCGGCGACGCACACACAAAACTCATCGACGACCTTCCAAGTCTCTTTGAGTTTGTCCCTAAGCGCGACCGCGCTACCAAGCTCCTCAACTACCTTTCCGACATCACTGTCAACGGTAACCCAGGTGCCAAAAACTGGCGCCCCGCCAAACCATTCGATACCCCGCGCATTCCCGAAAGCTCCCCAAAAATCGAGTTCAATGGCTCCCGCGAGATCCTCCTCGAAAAAGGCCCCGAAGCCTTCGCCGACTGGATCAAAAACGAGAAGCGTCTTCTCGTCACTGACACCACCATGCGGGACGCGCACCAGTCGCTCATCGCGACACGCATGCGGACCTACGACATGCTTGCCATCGCCGAGGCTTACGCCAACCGCACTCCGAATCTCTTCTCCATGGAAATGTGGGGTGGCGCCACTTTTGATACCGCAATGCGCTTCCTCAAGGAAGATCCTTGGGACCGCCTTCGCGCACTCCGTGAGCGCATTCCAAATATCTGTTTCCAGATGCTCTTTCGTGGCTCGAACGCCGTCGGGTATTCGAACTACCCCGATAATGTCGTCGCTGGTTTCGTGAAGCACGCTGCGGATTCCGGCATGGACATCTTCCGCATCTTCGACTCCCTCAACTACCTTCCCAACATGAAGGTGGCCATGGAAGCCGCTCGCGAACACGGCAAGGCCGTTTGTGAAGCCGCCGTTTGTTACACCGGCGACATCACCGACCCCGACCGTGCGAAATACTCTCTTAAGTATTACGTCGATAAGGCCAAGGAACTCGAAAAAATGGGCGCACACATTCTGTGCATTAAGGATATGGCCGGCCTCGCGCACCCATCCGCCATCAGCAAGCTCGTCTCCACTCTCAAGCAGGAGGTCGACATCCCGATTCACTTCCACACTCACGACACCTCGGGCCTCAACGCCGCCTCCATCATGTCGGCATCAGACGCTGGCGTGGATATTGCTGACATGGCCCTTGCGTCCATGTCTGGATCAACCAGTCAGCCGAATCTCAACTCGGTCAACGCCGCCATGAGCGGAAACGAGCGCCACCCCGGCCTCGACAACGACACTGTCAACGAGTTTTCCGACTATTGGGAAGAAATCCTCACCCATTACGAACCTTTCTACTCTGCTCCTCGGAGCGGCACCGCGGAAGTCTATCTCCACGAAATGCCCGGCGGCCAATACACCAACCTCAAGGAGCAAGCCAACTCGATGGGCCTCGGTCATCGTTGGCAGGAAATCGCGCACACCTATGCCGACGTCAACCACCTCTTCGGCGACATCGTCAAAGTAACGCCATCTTCAAAAGTGGTTGGCGACATGACGATGCTTCTCGTCACCCAAAACCTAAAAACCGACGATCTCCTCAACGGCACCGCACCCAACCTCGACTTCCCAGAATCCGTCATCGACATGCTCGCCGGCGGCCTAGGTCAACCCGACGGCGGTTGGCCCAAAGAAATCCAGAAACTCGTTCTTGGTGACAAAGTTCCCGTCACGGTGCGTCCCGGCGAACTCGCGCCACCCTGCGACCTCAACGAAACCAAAGAAGCCGTCGCCGAGCAACTCGGCCGCCCGGCTACCGACGATGATCTTTACAGCCATCTCATGTATCCGCAGGTCTTTGCGGACTTTCAACAAACCCTCACTGACTTCGATCGTCTCACTGTTCTTCCAACACCAGCCTTCTTCTACGGCCTGCAGACCGGCGAAGAAGTCCACGTCGACATCGGCCCCGGAAAAACACTCTTCGTCAAACTCATCTCCATCGGAGAAGCAGATTCAGAAGGACGCCGCACCCTGTTCTACGAACTCAACGGCATGCCCCGTGAAGCCGTCGTCGTCGATAAAGCCCTCGGCAAGGAAGCCATCGCCAACATCAAAGGAGAGCCAGAAAACGCCAAGCACGTCATCGCCCCACTCCCCGGCATGATCAGCGAAGTCGCCGTTAAAGCCGGAGACGAAGTCAAAGAAGGTGACAAATTAGTTGTTATCGAAGCCATGAAAATGCTCACCACTGTCAGCGCTCCGGAAAATGGCGTTGTGGGAGAAGTCCTCCTCGGAAAAGGAAAAGCCGCGGATACCGGAGATCTTTTGGTGCGTATCGAATAGATGTAGTTCCCTCCGTGTAGCTCGTCAGCTCGGGTTTCGTTAGGCTCCGAGAATACAAGCTCCTTTCGATCCTTAAAATAAAGGGGTGCTTAGTTGAAATCACATATAAACTAGGAGCTTCAACACGAACTCGCGAAACAAGCTGCAGGCTTCTCGGCCCCAGCTGGACTCACGATGGCGCTTAGTAATAAGACATTCTACGAGCAGTCCACTTCCACGGCTTTGAAGAGCAACAAGGAAATGACGGTCAACATCTGGCAGGAGAAGTCCGCGATCACTTTAATCAAACTCTAAAGAAGACATTCGTTGGGAGGACGATCAGACTCTGCGCCCCAAAGGGCCGAACCACCGCAGCCTTGAGAATAGCCATCGCAAATCTCCGTGAGTAATCATCTTGGTGAAGATCTCGCCTGGGCGCCCCGGGAGTCACGCACCCGCCTGATGAACATCGCTGTGGAAAACCTGCAAGCCTTTCTAGCGGGAACTCCTATCAACATTGTCGGAGCCTAGCCACCCAAGGTGTTGATCGCGCTCCCATCACTCCACCTCAAGGAGCTCATCAATTTCACTTTGCACCGCGGCACCTGAAATTTTTCTAATCTCCTGCAGAAACGGACTAATGATTGGCGTCACGACAGCATTCGCCTTCATCAAACTCCATAAATTTTGGCTCGCTCTCATCGCTCGGGCTTCTTTTTTCCCGGCGAGATCCTGCAGAAGCTTCTGAACCTTCTTTGCCTCCTTCACCGAAATACCGGCACCTTCCCAATTGAAATTCCGCAGACGTTTCCAAAGTGGGTCCGAACTCATAGCGAAAAAATCGGATAGAGGACCTTCGCTACCACGGCACCGATGAATAAGGGCGCCAGCATCAACCAAGCGACGGAGGGGTAATGAATTCGACGCTTGAGATAGATCGGGGAAATTGGAGCGACCAAGCTGCTCTGATGATCGAGGCGATGAAACCATCCCTGCCGGGTCCAGAATTCCACATTCTCGCCATCGTCGGAGTCATAATACACTCCGGTGATTGGAGCGACATAAGCCATTCCAAGAAAGACTGCAGCGATTCCAATGACGCAGGTGATCCCGGCATCCAGCAAATTTTCATCTCTGATTCCGACGAAGAGAGCCGCCCCGACCATTAAGAGAGCTATCAACTGAAGGCCCCAGGGTCTCACTATTCCTTCCAAACGACGAATGACGGCGGCGGCCTCTTGTGAGCTATTCTTGCCCGAGCTATCCACAATCTTTCGCGGCCTCAGCAGAGAACTCGCCTCGACGGCTTGATCACCATCAGTAAAAGGACCGATCTCAACGACCAATTCCCCACCTGGGCGCAATATCTTCACGAATATTTCAGCGTGATTATTTCGGCAGATATCTAAGCGAATATCTTCAGCCAAGGGAACCCGGGACGTCCACAAAGTGATACCCATCAATCGCCTCCCGACCTTAATCTCCCGGTTAACGACTCCTCGAAACACAGCCCGGCTCAGGGCCCAAAGAACAACATACGTCCCTGCGCCGCCCAAAAGAATGATCGCCTTTAAGCGGAAGCGATCAATTGATTCAGCTGGCGCCATATGAAAGCAAATCGCAGCCAGCACCAGGGTCACTCCGATCAAGCCCCACTTGATCCGGGAAGACTCGGGATCTCTCTCCGGGATCAATTCCACAACCTCGACCGAGCGGCCGCGGGTGCGTGTCATCTTTTCAATGATCCTCATGAGTGCTTCAAACTAGTGGGAATTTTTCAGATGTAAAATCCCTCCGTCTAATATTTTCAAGCGCTGACATCTCATTCAGCCTCTCACCATTTGACTGCATCTGACAAAACTGCTTGAAGGAATCGACAAGTTTACTACCTACGAACACTTTCCCGAGGCGCAGAGCCAGCTCCACTACGAAATCGACAAATGCTTCCGTGAAGCCGACATCGAAATCGCTTTTTCTCAAACCGATATTCATATTCGCTCCATGCCCGCACCGGTGGAAGAGAGGTAGAAACCCTAACAAACACCTCCCCGGGCGTAGTCTATGCTTGCGCCTCAGGGTCAGACACCACAAAAACCCCTTCATGTCGGAAGTTACAAAAATCGCTATCATTGGAGCCAGCGGCTACACCGGTCTTGAGCTTCTCCGCCTACTTTTTTGCCACCCTCAAACGAAAGTCGTCGCCATCACGTCCCGCGCCAATGCCGGCAAGGCGGTGACTGAAGTTTTTCCGCGCTTTGAGGGGCACCCCGGCACTAGCCTTCAATTCATTGACCCCGACATGGATGCGGTCGCCGCAGCCGGGGCAACGGTCGCTTTTCTTGCGCTACCGCACGGAGCGGCCGCACCTTTTGCCAAAGCACTTCTCGAAAAGGGTCTTAAGATCGTCGATTTAAGTGCTGACTTCCGTCTCGATGATGCCGAAGTCTATGCCGATTTCTACGATCATCCGCATCCTGCTCCGGAATTGTTGGACGAAGCGGTCCTCGGCCTCCCTGAGGTTTACGCCGAGGAAATCAAAGGCGCCCGTCTCATTGCCTCTCCCGGATGTTATCCCACTTCGATCATGCTTCCACTGATCCCTCTCGTGAAAGCCGGCCTGATAGAGTTGGATTCCATCACCGTCTCATCGATGAGCGGAGTGAGTGGAGCAGGACGCAAAGCTGATCTCTCGCTCATCTTTGCCGAGGTCAACGAAAGCGTGCGCTCTTACGGTCTCCCCAGACACCGGCATCTCTCGGAGATCGAGCAAGAACTCGGCAAAGCGGCCGGAGAGCCTGTCACGATTTCCTTTGTGCCCCACCTTATCCCCGTCACCGCCGGAATTTGCACCACCACCTTTGCCAAACTGAGGGGAGACTTTGGCAAAGTCGGCCAAGCTCTCGAAGCGGCCTATGCAGACGCTCCTTTTGTAAGATTGCGGGGGGAAGGCGTGTCCCCCGACACTAAGAATGTAACCGGGACCAACTATGTCGATATTGGTTGGCATCATGACGCCCGCACCGGAAGACTTATCCTTCAGAGCACCGAGGATAACCTTGGCAAGGGTGCCGCCGGCCAAGCGGTTCAGAGCTACAATCTCATTTCCGGAATCTCTCAAACTGTCGGATTGCAAAACCTCTAGGCTCCAGCCAATCTCCGCCCCGAGATGGATCAGCCTTATACCAGAATCAAAGGCGGCGTATGCGCCGCGCAGGGTTTCTTCGGAAGCGCCGTTTCCTGTGGTATCAAAAACCCGGAATCCGACCGGTTGGATCTAGGACTTATCTACTCGGAGCACCCTTGCATCTCAAGAGGGGCGTTCACCCAAAATCGGGTTAAGGCAGCTCCTCTCCAGGTCACCCAACTCAATCTCAAGACCACCCATCCCCGTGCCATCATCACCAATAGTGGCAACGCCAATGCCTGCACCGGTCCGATAGGAATATCTGATGCCAAAACAATGGCGAAGAGCACGGCAAAACTTTTAGGAATCAAACAACGGGAAGTAGCGGTTTGCTCCACCGGCGTGATCGGTCTGCCCCTTCCGATGGCCCGGATCAATCCGCACTACGAGGACTTGGTTCGAAAACTGGGACCTAAAAACGGAGGTGATGTTGCCAGGGCAATCATCACCAGCGACACTCACGAAAAGGAATTTGCGATCTCATTTCCAATCGGGGATCAGCGAATCCGCATCGGCGGTTGCGCCAAGGGAGCCGGGATGATCAATCCCAACATGGCGACCATGCTCTGCTACATCACGACCGATGCCAATATTGCTGAAGCCAGTCTGGAACGAGCGTTTAAAGGTGCACTTGAGCACACCTTTAACCGCATCACCATCGACGGTGACACCAGCACGAACGACACAGTTCTCGTTCTCGCAAATGGAGCGGCCGGAAACAAAACAATCAGGCGCAGGAGCAAGGAATGCCAGATTTTCGAACACGCTCTCCGCTTTGTCATGAACAAGCTCGCCAAGACCATCGTTCGCGATGGTGAGCGCGTCACGAAGTTCGTCACCGTTAAGGTCAAAAACGCCCGCACCAAACCAGACGCCAAGAAAGTGGCTCAGGCAGTCGCCAACTCACAACTCGTGAAGTCTTCCTGGAATGGCAACGACCCCAACTGGGGCCGAATCATTCACGCTGTTGGCTATTCCGGCGCGCTGATTAAGGAAGAAATCATCGATATCTTCTACGAATCAAAGCCCGCTTGTGAAGGTGGCTTGCAGGGGAAAACCAATCCCGAGGTTCTCAAAAATATTGTTTCCAAGCCAAGCTTCACCATCACCATTGACCTCAATCAAGGGAAGGCGGAACACTACATCTACACCTCGGACCTTTCTCCAGAATACGTCGATTTTAACCGCTCGGAATACGCCTATTGGAAACAAGCCAAGGAAGACGGCTTTATTTAAGCATTGTCCAGCGCCCGGGCCAAAGCTCCGAGGATTACCTCTCCGTCCTCCGTGCCGACAGATAGCCGCAAGAGGTTCGGCGAAACCCCACAGGCTTCGGCCCAATCGAGTTCAAAGTAATGCGCGAGCATGGTGTAGGGAGAGGCCAGCGAGAAGTTTGTCCCGAGGCTCGGCCCTTTGCAGAGTTCCAGAGCATCGTAAACGCGCGGCATCTTACGAGGTTGCTTTAGCGTGAAGGAAACAAGCCCTCCATATCCCCCGCCTTCGCGACGAATAAGATTATATTCGTGTGGCGTGTTGATTTTTGGAAACCAAACCCGGCCGACCGCCGGATGCTCGGCCAGGTAATCCGCCACAAGTTCAGCATTACCGTTGGAAGTCTTCACCCTCTCAGGGAAGTCCTTCATATTTGAAATAAGGGCCCGGCAATCGGCAGAATAAAGAAGCGAGCCTCCCTGTGTTTCCTCTGAAAAGAAGGTTCTGAAATCTGATACCCAAGGTGAATTTTCATTCACCGTCACCATTCCCGCCATGACATCACCACTGCCGGAAATCCACTTCGTGAGACTTGTAGTGACGAGATCCGCGAACTGCAGGACGTCGATATTCACACAAGTCGCCACGGTGTCATCGATCACCAAGGGCACACCACCCTGACGACAAGCCTCCGCGAGGCGGGGAATATTAATCGTTCTCAAAAGCGGGTTACTGGGGACCTCGCAAAAGACTGCCGCGAACTCTCCAGCCTGAATCCGTCGCACCGCTGCGTCAAAATCCTCACCTTCCGCATCGTAAAGAAAAACCACGCCATTTCCGAATCTCTCTTGAAGCTTCAGGGCATCGACATAGGGAAATTCAAGCTGCAGTGTCTTCTTGCTTGGGAAAAGATTCAACGCCGCTTTGTAAGCCGAGAAAATCGCAGACATTCCGCTCTCGAAAATGAAATGATCATCGAGATCAGCTCCAGTGTGTTCCGCCAGCTGTTGCTTAAGGATCACAGTTGAGCCACCCTCACTCTCTTTTTCTGCCAAAAGATCCTCGGCATGACGGCTGCTTACGATCTGCCCGGCAAAGCGCCAATATTCCATCGCCACCCCAATTGCTTCCTCTGGCACGATCAGGGCCTGCAAGCCATCATCGTAACTGGCAATTCGCGTCGCCACCGCCAATTTCCGCTCAACGTAACGCTGGGCACCCTGTGCGGCATTCTTGTGAGGAAAGACAATGGCTCTCTTTCCGGACTCGGCAATCTCCTCGGTAGCCTTGGCAAAAAGCCGTTTCACCAGTGGATGGAGAAAAAAACGGGGGTATCCCATCTCCATTTTGGCTAAGATCTTGTCCCGGCCCTCTTCATAGCCGATTACCGAATCCCAAGTCGGAAGGGACACTGCACAGGCATGCGGACTATCCGGAAGTGGATGTCCAATCGAGCGGGCCTCCCAGTGAGGCTTTTTGCGGAGATCTCGCACGCGGGGATTACTGAGGGCTAACGCCAGGTTTCGCAAGTCTTGGTGTAGGATAATTGCATTGACAGGGATGAATTCGACTCCTAGCTTCCCCTTCCCTTCAAGTCGGGAGGCAATTTCGCCCCCTGACCAACGGAACCCACAGTAAAATGAACCAGAAAACGTTCTCAGCAAAACCAGCTGACGTCGAGCGCTCTTGGCACATCATCGATGCCAAAGACCAGATCGTCGGAAAAGTCGCTGTCGAGGCTGCCCGCCTCCTCCGCGGCAAACATAAGCCCATCTTCACACCTCACATTGATACCGGCGACTTCGTTGTCATCATCAATGCCGAGCAAGCCCGCTTCACCGGGAACAAGGAGAGACACAAGATCTACGCACGTCACTCCGGTTACGTCGGCGGTCAGACCATCGAAACCCCTTCCAAGGTGCGCGCACGCAAGCCTGAGCTCATTCTCGAGTGGGCCGTCAAAGGAATGGTCCCCAAGAATAAGTTGGGCCGCGCCCAACTCAGCAAGCTCAAGGTCTATGCAGGCAGCGAGCATCCACACGAGGCCCAAGAACCTCAGTCCGTCGAACTCTAAAACCCTTTCTGAAAAATGAGCGAAACTTATACCGCAACCGGTCGCCGAAAAACTGCCGTGTCCCGCGTTTGGATCACTGCCGGAACTGGCGAAATCAGCGTCAATGGCGATGCCTTTGAGGACGTCTTCACCACCCTCACTCTCCAGGGCCAGGTCCTCGAGCCACTTCAGGTAACAAACCTGAAGAACAAGTTCGATGTCCGAGCGGTCACCAAGAGTGGCGGAATCCACGGACAGGCTGACGCCGTCAAACTGGCTATCGCCCGTGCCTTGATCATTCACGATCCCGAGCTCCGTCCTGCCCTCAAGGCAGCCGGTCTCCTTCGCCGTGACCCACGTGCGAAAGAGCGTAAGAAGCCTGGTCAGCCAGGTGCTCGCAAGCGCTTCCAGTTCTCGAAGCGTTAATCCGCCCAGCGAAACTTTTTTCAAACAGCCGCGATTCCCTCTGGGTCGTGGCTGTTTTTCTTTTAACGTATCGCCATGAAACTCATATCCTGGAACGTCAACGGCCTGCGCGCCGTCCTGAAGAAAAACTTTACCGACTTCGTTCTCGAACATCAGCCAGATTTCCTCTGCCTTCAGGAAACCAAGGCCCGCCCCGAGCAAGTCGAACTTCCACTCGATCTCGGCGGCTACAAAACCTACTGGAATTCCGCCGAAAAAGCTGGCTACTCTGGAACCTGCATCTTTGCCAAAACCGAACCCCTCGACATTCGCCTTGGAATCGGAATCGACGAACACGATAAAGAAGGCCGTGTGGTCACTCTGGAATACCCCGAATTCTTCCTCGTCAACGTCTACACACCCAACGCTCAAAACGAACTCAAGCGCCTCTTATATCGCATGAGTTGGGACGAAGCCTTCCGCAGCTACCTCAAATCGCTGGAATCCGAAGGTAAGCCCGTCCTCCTCTGCGGTGATCTCAACGTCGCCCACAAAGAAATCGACCTCGCTCGCCCAAAAACTAATCGCAAGAGCGCCGGATTCTCCGACGAAGAGCGCGCTGGATTCACCTCCCTCGTCGATGCTGGATTCGTCGACACTTTCCGTCATTTCCACCCTGACGCCACCGAGGCCTATTCCTGGTGGAGCTATCGCGGCGGTGCCAGGGCGAACAACGTCGGATGGAGAATCGACTATTGGTGTGTCTCTGAGCTACTTACGCCAAAGCTCCAATACGCAGCCATCAATTCCGACGTCCTCGGCTCCGATCACTGCCCGGTCTCCCTTGAAATCGATCTTTAAAGAGCCGAGATCCCAGCTTGCACCGGAACCTCCTTCCGCTAGTTTTCCCCCGTTATGAAACGAACTATCCTCGCTCTCTGCGCGCTCGCTGTCTTCACTCCGGCCTCTATCTCTGCTCACTGCCAGGTCCCCTGCGGAATTTACGCTGACGATAACGTCATCGGAAAAATGCATACGGATTACGAAACTATCGAAAAGGCCTCGAAGCAGATCATCGAACTTTCAAAAAACCCAGCTAAGAATGCCCACCAACTCACTCGCTGGATCCTAAACAAGGAATCCCACGCTCAGTCCATCCAGACCACCGTGACCGATTACTTTCTCGCCCAGCGGATCAAACTCGGCGAAGCATCAACCGACAAGGAGTCCTATCTAAAGAAAGTCACTTCCTGCCACCGCGTCATCGTAGCCGCCATGAAATGCAAGCAGTCCACCGACGCCAAGGCCGTGGAAACATTGCATAACGAACTCCACACCTTCATGGAGCTCTTCGGAACCAAAATTGAACACTAATTCACTCCTATTTCTTAAGGGTCGCAGAGTTTACTCTGCGACCCTTTTTTTATCTCCATATCCCAACGACAAGCGCCCTAATATTATTGCGCTCCCGGAGCGCAGAAGGAGCGCCACCAAAACATGGCATTCCCAAAATATCCACGATTTCAGGGAAGAATTATGAGTTTTTTGAGATCTCCTCCTGATCTCTCAGTGAACCTTTTCGACTCCAGATGCTCGCCAGAAAACTTCCAATCATACAGTGAAAGAAGGCCGAGATGGCACAGGGTGTCGCAGCCAACATCGTGAAATGGGTTTTGGCCAAAGAGGATCCGAGCCCCGAATTCTGCATCCCCACCTCAATGGAAAAAGTCCGCTGTTCTTTTTCGCCTAGCTTGAAAATCTTTCCCCAGAGATACCCCAGCCCGAATCCCAGAACATGGACGATAAAGACCGCCGGAAGAAGGGTCTGCCAATGACTCTCAATTGCGTCCTTGGTGGCACCCACAATCGCTCCAACAATTAAGACGATCACCAGCACTGACACAAGAGGTGCGATCGATTTCACCGAGTTAAGTTGCTTCCCAAGATAGCGATTAAGCAAGAGTCCCCCAATTACCGGGAGAAGAACAATCATCACCATCGAGACCACCATCGCCATGGCATCCACTTCTAGAATGGCCGACGCATAGGTCTTCGTCAGCAAGGGGGTGAGTCCAACCGCCAGCAAAGTCGAACACATCGTCATCAGAACACTCAGCGCAAGATTTCCCCGTGCCAGATAAGTGACAACATTCGATGCCGTTCCGCCCGGGCAACAACTCACCAGGATGATCCCAAGTTTGAACTGGTCCGGCAACGCAAAGAGGTTGGCCACGCCCCAACCAATGAGGGGCATGATTAAAAACTGAGCCAATACACCCAAGCCAACTACTTTCGGCATTTTTAAAACCTCTCCGAAATCAGCAAAGGTGAGCGTCATTCCCATCCCCAACATGATGATACCCAAACCAGCCGCCACCATGGAAAGATTACTCCCGGGGATCTTCCCAAGGAACCAAGTGAAATGTCCCGGAGTGATCCACGCCCACGCTGTTCCCAGTAAGGTCCACAACCAGAAAAGATTTACCAATCGAACAATCACGCCGCTACCCTGCCGGAATTCCCCCACAATGAAAAGCGGTCTTGTCCTCCCTCATGAGAATGACAGCCTTCCGCTTACTCAAGATCGCTGTTTTCATACCCCTCGTCGGATCGCTGTTTGCCGCGGGGCCTCGAATCAGCGAAATCGGCCCATCTGTCCAAGGTCAAATCTCGCCGGTCTTATTCGCCACCCTCAACCAAGATTACGGTCGTGAAAATCTTTCCTGATTCAATTGACGAAATCTAGGAGTTCGTCACAGTTTCTGTCGATCATCCCACCCGCAAACTTCACTGTCGCCTTCGTGGGAGCTGCAACCCTAACCGCCAATTCACTATGAAAGCCCTCACGCTCTCACTTCTCCTCGCTGGATTTACCCTCGCCGCCGATTGGCCACATTGGCGTGGCCCCACCTCCAACAACCATGCCGCGGCCGCGGCCAAACCGGTCACGGAATGGTCCACTGAAAAGAATGTCCGCTGGCAGACCGACCTCCCAGGATTGGGGCATTCCACGCCCATCGTGGCTGGTGATCGAATTTATCTCACCACTGGAGATGAGAAAGCTGACACGCAATCTCTTATCACTATCGACCGGACGAGTGGAAAGATCCTTTGGACGAAAATTATTAATGAGGGCGGACTCCCTAAAGGCATCCACAAGGAAAACACTCATGCCTCGCAGACTCCCGTTTGGGACGGCGAGCGCGTCATTACCCTCTTCCACAATCGCGGGAAGCTCCAGCTCACTGCAGTTAAACCTAATGGCGATATTGCCTGGGATAAAGTGATTGGCGGTTACCTTCCCGACCGCGACTTCGGATACGGCTCGACTGCGGCCTATCATAAAGGGCTCATCTACATCACTTCAGACTACGAGCCCAAGGGCTATCTCGTCGCCATCGAAACGAAAACTGGAGAAGAAAAATGGCGCACCGACCGCAACACCATGGCGAGTTGGTCCACCCCTGTGGTGGGACATGTCGCAGGAAAAAATCAGCTGCTCAGCTCTGGTCAGTTAAAAGTCACCAGCCAGGATCCGCTTACGGGAAAACTTCTCTGGGAAGCGCCTCACATTTCCAAAAGCACCTGCGGCACGGTTGTTTGGAATAAGGACTCGGTCTTCGCAAGCGGAGGCTTTCCTAAAAACCAAACAGCCGCCTACGCCGCCGATGGCTCGGGCAGGCTCCTCTGGCAAAACAAAGAGCGCACCTACGAACAATCCATGTTGGTTCACGGCAACGAACTCTACACCGTTACCGACAAAGGCTTCGCCTTCTGCTGGGATACCAAAACCGGCAAGGAACATTGGAGCCAACGCCTCGGACGTGGCGGAGTCATGGCGTCTCCAACTTTCGCAAATGGTCTGATCTATGCACCTATCAAAAATGGACAGACCACGGTGTTCAAAGCCACCCCGGAAAAGTTCGAGCAAATCGCGCAAAACCAACTTGGTGACGACACTTATGCTTCACCTGTCTTCATCGGCGACGAACTCTACATGCGCGTCGGTTTCCGCACCGAAGGCACCCGCCGCGAAGTCCTCTACTGTCTCGGCGAGTAATTCATATGGGCTAAAAGAACGCCTTGTATAATCAGGAGCTGAAACCCCGGCCCCTTCAAGTTCAAATCGGGCGTTCATAGCACTATGGCCAAAGCCCTTCAGGAGTTTTTCCATGGCCCAGTGAACCAATTTGTGAAAGCCAGAAGGTTCACTCCATGCCGGAATCAGATTGTCCTTCAACAAATTGCTCGCCATAAAAATCAATTACTTCGTAGAAAATTAAGAATCTCCTCCGCCGACTTTTTCGAAAAACCAGGGAGGGCTGCGATATCCTCTGTCGTCTTTTTTCGAATCCTTGCCACTGAACCGAATTTCTTGAGCAAAGATTGCTTCTTCGCTGGAGACATTCCCGGACAATCATCGAGGAGACTTTCCTTCACCCGCTTCCGGAGCAGCAGCTCGTTGTAGCCATTAGCAAAGCGATGCGCTTCGTCGCGAATTCGCTGCATCAACTTCAAGGCTCCTCGATCATGGGGAATGCTCACGGGAATGCTTTCTCCAGGCTGAAAAATCTCCTCGCGTTGTTTTGCCAATCCTACAATAGGCAAACCACCCAAACCCAGCCGCTGTAACTCGGTCATCGCCGAACTCAGCTGACCTTTACCACCATCCACAATGACAAGATTAGGCAAAGTGATGGGACTCTTTCCTTCCCCTGCCA
Organism: Akkermansiaceae bacterium; assembly: GCA_029253285.1. GTDB lineage: Bacteria > Verrucomicrobiota > Verrucomicrobiia > Verrucomicrobiales > Akkermansiaceae > SW10. Next base: position 151,851 of record JAQWZU010000132.1, read on the forward strand.
ATCTCCGCAGTGCTTCGACCGGTCCCTCCTGACTCTCTTCAGCAAGGTCAGGATTGGCCTTCATATTCTCCATGAGAATTCTGCCATAGCGACGTCGAACCACTTCGGCCATGCTGGCAAAGTCATTTTGCCCCTCCACCGTCTTGATCCGATATCGACGGTAGTTTTGATTATCAGGCAGACCGTTTTTAAAACGCACCATCGAGGCCACGATGTGTGTTGAGGAAATATTCGAGATATCGAAGCACTCCATGATCTCAGGCGGGCCCTCCAGCGAAAGCCAATCAGCCAACTCAGCGAGATCCTCCTTGGGCTGCACCGTCGTCGGAACCCCTCGCCCTCGCGAAAACTGCCTCGCTGGACTGAGCGCCCGTTCAATATTCATGATGACATCGCGCAACTTCGCGGCGCGCTCGAAATCCTGCCTCATCGCCGCTTGCTCCATCTCAACTCTGAGCCCTTTGAGTCTTTCGCGTTTCCCCTTTCCGCTCAAAAGCCCACAAGCCTCCTCCACCCGTTCAAGATAGCTGTCCCGCTCGATCTTCCCGATACAAGGGGCCGAGCAATTCCGAATGATATCGGCATTACAGTGTTTGTAATCCTGTTCGCCGGGATTTCTTGGGCGACAGCTCCGCAGACCCAACTCGCGATTCAGCCAGCCGACAATCCCCTTCACCGCTGCGGCTTGCACGAAAGGACCGAAATATTTCGCCTTGTCGCCCTTTTTCAGCCGGGTCGTGGAAAACTTTGGCCAGGGATCGTTCAGGTTCACCTTCACCATCAGAAAGCGCTTGTCGTCCCGAAAGCTCACGTTGTAGCGGGGCCGGTATTGCTTGATTAACTTTCCCTCGAGAAGAAAGGCCTCCTCTTCATTGCGCACTTCGTGGGTTTCGAAGTCACAGATCGAGTCAATGAGCGCCCGGGTCTTAATATCGGCCCGCTTTTTGCCCGATGGCATAAAGTAGGTTTGTAGACGTTTTCGGATATTTCGCGCCTTCCCAACGTAGATAATCGAACCCAATCGATCCTTCATCAGGTAGACCCCTGGTTTTTGGGTTACCTGTGGCAGGCGGGCTCTGAGGGCTGGTAATTGCGACATTTCCTTGGAAGATCAACGGCTAGAGACTCGTAATGCAGCACGACGCCACGTGCAACCCAGCATTTAAATGAGGCTTTTCCTGCACTTGCACCCCCGGCGCAGAACAGTTAGACTTTCCTAACAAATATGAAACACCCTTTCATCCCGGCGCTTCTCCTCGCGCTCCTTCCTTCGTTGGCTTCCGCTGCCGAAGAGACCGCGAAAAAAGATCTCACCATCATCGAGCTCCTCTCGAAAGGCGGTTGGGTCATGACGGCGCTTGTCGCGCTTTCCATTTTCACCCTGATTCTGGTCCTCCTCTATTTCCTGACCCTGCGCCGCAGCACGGTCGTCACCAACAAGTTCATGAATGCCGCCGAGGCCATGATCCGCAAGCGCGACTATCTCGGCCTCATCGCTTACTGCCATCGTCGCAGTGAGTCTGTCGCCAGAGTGACCCAAAAGACCCTCGACTTCCTGACTAAGAATCCCACCGCGAGCCGCCCCGAGATCCGCGAGATCGCCGAGGCCGAGGCCTCCCGCCAAAGCGGCATTCTCAGCCAGCGAATCAGCTACCTCGCCGACATCGGTGGGATCGCCCCCATGATCGGTCTTCTCGGCACAGTCATCGGAATGATCAAATCCTTCATGGAAATCGCTAATGGCAATATTGAGGGCACCAAGCAACTCGAACTCGCCGAAGGAGTCTGGGAAGCCCTCATTACCACCGCAGCCGGATTGGTTATCAGTATCATTGCGATGACTTTCTATTCCTACTTCCGCGGACGGGTGCAAAACCACATTGCTGAACTCGAAGCCGCCGGCACGCACATCCTCGCGCTAATCGGCGGCCAGATCACCGAAGAACGCATCGCCTCCCAAGGCTCTCACGAAGTCTACCGCCCGGCCGGCATGAGCGAGTAACCGTTTTTTCACCTGCACCAAAAATGCGCATCCGCGATAACACTCCGCCTCCGGCCAGCTTCCAGCTCGCGCCGATGATCGATATCGTGTTCCTGCTCCTCATCTTTTTCCTCGTGACCTACCAAATCACAGAACAGGAGAAAGACACCCGTGTTTCCGTGCCCACTTCCACCCAGGGATCCCAGGAGGCCCGGGTCTCGAACGAGATTGTGGTCAATCTCACCAAGGACGGCATCATCACTATCAACAACGAGGTTTACACCAAGGATCAGTTGCGGGAAATGCTCGAGCGTATCATGGAGAACGCCAAGATCGCCGGTCAGGACCAAGCCGATCAACAACCGGTCCGCATTCGGTGCGATGCCGATGGTACCAACCAGATTCTCTTTGAGGTCATGGACGAAATCCAGAAGGCCGGCATCTGGAATATCCGCTTCGCCAACCGCGCTTCGGCTCCGTCTAAATAAATCTCCTCCCGGGCCTCGCTTCTACCAGCAACTCCATGAGACTTTCCATTTTTCTCATTCTCCTTTCTCTTCCGCTCGCGGCCCAAGAACCAGAAGCGCCCGCCTCGAAGCCGCTTGAGTCAAACCCCGTTCAGGATCTTTACGACCTTGCTTCACATTACTACAACGAAGCCAAGGGAGAGGAGAACCCCGACGCAAAAAAAGAAGCCTACCGCCTCGCTGCCACAAAATTCGATCGCCTCCTTCGTTCCCACCCAAAAAACACCAAAGCCATCGAAAGCTGGTATTTCCTCGCTCTCTGTTATCGCGAATTGGGCGAAGATAAGGCCAGCCGCAATTGCTTCGAAACCACCGCGACCCGCTGGACCAGTGGCCCTTTCGTCTCTGCAGCTTCCCATTATCTTGCGACCGACGACTACGAACAACAACAATGGCTTTCAGCGTCAAAATGGTTCCGTATTCTTGCGACAACCACCGACAAAGACAAGATCCGCCACGACGCCCTCTACAAACGCTTCGTCTGTTTCCACAAACTCAAAAACGACGCTCTCACCATTCCGGCCCTCAACGCCGTGCTCGAAGATAAAGGCAGCCCCTACACCGAGCGGGCCCGCCTCACCTTGGCTCAACTTTACCAACAAAAGAACCAGCACCGACAGGCTTGCGAACTTTACGTCGCCTTAACCGACTCGAAAAACAAGGAGGTCAAAACCGACGCCATTCTCCAAGCCGCTCTCCTCTCCCAAAAACTCGGCGACAAGAAAGCCACCAAAGTTTGGTTCACAAAATCCATGAGCGACCCCGGCTCCCGCGAATGGCACGGGCAAAGCCAGGTTGCTCTGATGAATCTCCACTATCAGGACAAGGAATGGCAATCCGTCATCGACGTCTTCAAAAAGGGGGACTTCAAGCTCGATCAAAAAACAGCTCTCCAACGCCTCATCATGACCGCCAAGTCACACGAGGCGCTTGGCAACACCAAAGAAGTCTCCAGGTTCGAAGTCGAAATCTCCAAGCTCTCGCCCAAGACTATGACAGGCTATCAGGCCTCCTATCGCGCCCTTGTTCGCAGTCACTTGACGAAAGCTTCCGATTTCCCCCGCAAAGCCGAAGTTTTCCTTAAGCAGTATGGAGAGGAAGAAAAGCTCGATGCCAAAACCCACTCGATTCGCCTTCTTCTGGCGAACCACTACTACAAGAAAAAGAACTACCGCTCCGCCCTCGATCACTATCAGGAACTTCGTCTCGGACTTATTGATAAATCAAACCTACTAGGAACCCGCTATCACCTCGCCAAGTCAGCGATCGCTTTGAACCTGGAGAAAGAAAGCCTCGATGCCATCGCCGCCTTCTTCCGCGGACACCCCGGAGCCAAACAGGAAACCTCCCTCCTTCTTAATCGCGCCGAAATCTACTCCAAGCAAGGTCAGACTGATGCCGCGCTTAAGGATTACGAAACCATCCTCACCAAGACCACTGACGAGAAGCTCCGCCTGAATCTCATGCAGCGCCTCAGCGCGCTTTACCAGGAACGCAAGGATTACCCCAAGCTAGTTGACGTCCAAGAACAGCTCCTCGCGATTCCCACGCTCGATAACGAAACGAAAGCCTCGGCCAACTTCTGGCTCGGATGGAACGAATACCGTCTCAAAAACCACGCAGAGAGCCTACCCTACCTTGTTAAGGCCCGGGAATTAGCACCCGTAAAATTCACCACCCAAGTCGGCCCCATTCTTATCCGATGCGCCTTTCAGGCCAGCGACCTAGAACTTCTACAAAAGGAAATCGAACTCCTCCGCCAAAGCGATCGCAACGCCCCGCTTCCTTCTGCCATCACCACCTGGCTCGGTGCCAATCTCGCCAAAACGGAACAACATCAAAAAGGTTGGGCCTTTCTCAAGGAAGGCATTTCCACCAGCAAAGAGAAAATCCAGCCGGTAATCTGGCGACTGTTCGCGGAATCCTCGCTCGCTGCCAAGGAACCTGCCGACGCTCTCAAAGCCGCTGAGGAGATTCTCAAACTTGAAGAATCCCCTTACCGAAAAGCGGAAGCTCATTTCTTCCAATCCCAAGCTTACGTTGAATCCCAAAAATTCGAAGAAGCTCGTCAGGCTGCCTCCGATGCCCTCGACCTCCGCCCGCAAGGCGAACTAGACATCGCCCTCCGCCTCCACGCCGGTGACATCGAAATGGCCGCCAAGAAACCCGGCGAAGCCCTCCGCCACTACCTCATCGTCGAAAGCCTCTACTCCAAATCCCCCGAGGACAAAAAGGCCGCCGCAGCCAAAGTTGTCACCTGCCTCAGAGCCATCGGCACGCCCGAGGCTCTCAAGAAACTCCCCGAGTTCCAGGCGAAGGCGAAGTAGCCCCACTGATAAACTCCTCCAGAGTCCAAGAAAAGGTCCGCGTTAATTAGCGGGATCCGCGCTCAAAAGATCCAAACTCACATCCCCACTTGACCACTCACAGAATACTGTTCTAATGAACATGTGTCTGCGCTTTTAGAGATCGATGAACTTCGCCGGGAACTTCGCGAAAAGTTCCCCGCCGCGCATCGTCCTGCCCCTCTTCCCGAAGAACCCCACGCCGCCTCCAACCTCATCTTCGAACGCGGCAGCATCAACGAAGTCGTCTCCTCTCAGCCCAATCAGGGCATGGCTTTGTTCATTTCTGAACTCCTCTCCCAAAAATGCGATCTCCCCCTCGCCCTCGTCGACGGACGCGATTCCTTCGACCCCGGCTCTCACGGCAACCTCAAATGCCGGCAGCTCTTCTGGATCCGTTGCCGCGAGATTTCCCAGGCCATCCAATGTTCCGATCTCCTCCTCCGCGACGGCAATCTCCCGCTCGTCTTGCTCGATCTCCATCTCACTCCGGCCCGCGAACTCAAACGCCTTCCCATGTCCACCTGGCATCGCCTGCGAAATCAAGCCCGCGAAAGTGGCACCACCTTGCTCGCGCTTACTCCACAACCACTTCTCCCCTCGGTCAAACAACGACTCACCCTCACCGGGAATTTCAGTCTCGATCATCTCGAACTCCACCCGCCCCGATTACAGTTTCAGGAAAAATCCCTCGCGCAACGCGCCGCGCTCTAACCCCGCCATGTTCTCCTGCTTCCACTTCCCGGCCTTTTCCCTGAACTGTCTCCTCGCGCGCGACGACATCGCTCCGGAACAAGCCGCCGTTCTTCTCTCGCGAGGCGAACGCGAAAAGTCATCGCTCCTCGAAGTCAACGAAGCCGCCCGGCAACACGGACTTCTCCCCGGCCTCCGCACCACCCGCGCCCTCGCTCGCTGCGCGGATCTTCTTTTGATGGAACCCGACGAAGAGGCCGAGATCGCAACCCGCCGCGAACTCCTCGCCTTCATCGAAAGCCTTACCCCTGACTTCGAACTCACCTCACCGGAAACCTTCCTCCTCGATCTCTCAAGCATTCTCTATTCATCCGAAAATGATTGGCTCCGCAACAGCCTCGACGCATCGAAGCACCTCGCTCTCCCCGTGCAAGCCGCCCTCGGATCCACCCCCGACCTCGCTCACCTCACCGCGCTTTCCCGCCACACCGCGGCCCGACCGGGACATCTTCCCGAGAACTTCTCTCCCTTCGCCTTACCTTTGGACGAACTCATCAAAAGCGGCAGCTTCCCTCTCAAAGATCTCGAAGTCCTCCACCTCTGGGGACTTCACACCCTCGGAGATCTCGCCGTCTTGCCACGCCAAGGACTCGCCGAACGCCTCGGCCCCGATCTTGCCCGACTTCACGATATCCTCCACGAAAAAAGCACCCGCCTCCTCAAACTCCACCAGCCTTTACGCGTCTTTCAGATCAGCCACACCTTCGAACCTCCCGTGGAAAATCACGAACCCATTCTCTTCATCGCCCGACGCCTCCTCCAGACCCTCTGCAATCGTCTCGCCCACCACCAACGCGCCGCCGCCGAGATGGCCTTCCACCTTTCCTTCGAAAATGGCGCCGGCCACACCCGCACCATGGAGATGTCCGAACCCACCCTCTCGCCCGACATCCTTCTCAGCTCCCTCCACACACATCTCGAGAACTTCTCGGCCCCCGCGCCCATCAATGAATTCCATCTCGAGCTCATCCCCACGCTCCCACGACACGCCCAACATCAACTCTTCCATCGCGGCATCAAAGATCCGCATCAGTTCGATGACACCTTGCGCCGCCTTTCAGGTATCGTCGGAGCCCACCGACTCGGCATTCCCCAGGTCGCCAACACCCATCGACCCGACATCCTCGAACTCCACCCGCTCACTCCCGACTTCACCAAGCCCACCGGCATCGATCACTGGCCGGGCTCCCGTCTCCCCATGTCCCGATTCCGCCCGCCACTCACCGTTCATCTAGCCACCCAAAAGGAAGAAAAATTCCCGCGCCCCCTCGCCATCCTCACGGGCCCGCACCAAGGCACCGTCACCACCCTCCGCGGCCCCTTCCCCTTATCCGGATCATGGTGGCAACACACCTGGCAACAAGTCGAATGGGACATCGAACTCAACAGAGAAACCCTCCTCCAACTCTCCTTCACCCCCCCCGAAACCTGGGCCCTCACCGGAATCTATGGATAGAGTTTCAAAACTCCTATTCGAAATTTACTGTTCTCAATCCATTCACTACTTAAAAATGCTTGTCATAACTCATCAGAATCGCCGGACGCCTCCTCGTTAAACGCGCCATCGGAGATTCGACGCGAAAGGCGATTCCATCCTCTCAAACTCACAATTAAAATAATTGTTCAAATGAACAATTATCACTTAGGATCGCTGGGCCATGGAGCTCCTCGCAAAATCCTCTTTCTCCTTTCTCCGCGGTTCCAGCCTTCCTGAAGATCTTTTTACTCGCGCCGCCGAACTTGGACACAAAACCATCGGCCTCGTCGATCACATGGGCTTCTACGGTTCCGCCCGCGCCCACCACACCGCACAAAAACATGGCATCCGCGCCATCGTCGGCGCGACCTTGGAAAGCCTCCCGCTCTCTGGGAAATCCTTAACGATCTCCCAACTCCCTGTTCTCTGCCAATCCCGACAAGGCTACCAAAACCTCTCGCAACTCCTCACCCGCTGTCATTGCGCACCCGACTCGCAACACTGGGAAGAGCATTCGCTTTCGGGCCTTCATGCCGTTCTCACGCCCGAGTCTTTTACCAAACTGACCCGACAAAAACTCCTCGCCTCTGCCATCGCGCTCAAAGAACTCTTCGGCCCCCATAACGTCTCACTCGCCCTCTTCCGTCATCACCGACGGGGCGAGGAACGCCGAAATCAACTCATGCGTGATCTCGGTGAACATCTCAAGCTCCCCCTGCTTGCAAGCAACGCGCCGCTTTATGCCAAACCCAAAAATCGTCTCCTCACGGACGCCTTCACCTGTCTCCGTGAAAAAACCACGCTCGATGACGCCGGACGCCGCCTCGAGATGAATGGAGAACGTTTTCTGAAATCTCCCGTGGAACTCCAGCAACTCTTCTCCGCTTATCCTGAAGCAACACGACACGCCTACGAATTGAGCGAGCGCTGCGCCTTTTCACTCGAAAACCTCGGTTACCGCTTTCCCCGTTTCCGTGATCCTGAAACCAACGAACTCCTCAGCGATGAAGCCCAACACGAAACCCTCAGAACTCGCGTCGTCTCCGGTCTCAAAACCCGCTTCAAAAAAGTCAGCCCACAACACAGACAACAAGTCAGGCACGAACTCAGCACGATCCGTCAACTCGGTTTCTCCGGTTACTTTCTCATCGTATGGGACCTCGTGCGTTTCGCTCGATCCCACGGAATCCTTTGTCAGGGCCGGGGTTCCGCGGCCAACTCGCTCGTCTGTTACGCCCTCGGCGTCACCAGTGTCGATCCCGTCGCGGGAGGGCTTCTCTTCGAACGCTTCCTTTCAGAAAACCGCCAATCCTGGCCCGATGTCGATATCGACTTCCCCTCCGGCGAGCGGCGTGAATCCGTCATCCAATACCTATTCCAAAAATACGCCCCACACGGCGCGGCGATGACAGCCAATGTTATCACCTACAAACCGCGCTCCGCCTTCCGGGAAATGTCCAAGGTTCTTGGCTTCCCCGAAACAATCGCCAACCGCTTCACCGAACTCTGTGCCTCGCCCAAGGTTCACGACACCAAGCAAGAGAAGCCGCCCGAAGAACTCTCGATGGACAACTACTACCCACGCAGCCAAGTCATGGATCTTGCCGACACCATCGAGCGCTCCGGAGTTCCCGCCAACCATCCCCGCTTCAACGCACTCCTGCAACTCTATCACGACATTCTCCACTCCCCCCGTCACCTCGGACAGCATTCCGGCGGCATGGTCTTTTGTGACGACGGGCTCGATCAGATCGTGCCGCTCCAACCCGCCGCCATGCCTGGGCGCACCGTGTTGCAGTGGGACAAGGACGACTGCGAAGACCTCGGCATTATCAAAGTCGATCTCCTCGGACTGGGCATGCTCGCGGCCATGGAAGACGCCCTCCGCATTTGCGAACAACGCGGCCGTCCCGTCGATCTCGCCAAGATCCCTAAAGATGACCCCGCTACTTATGACCTCCTCTGCCGCGCCGATACCATCGGCACCTTCCAGGTCGAATCCCGAGCCCAGATGGCCACGCTTCCCATCATGCAACCCAAGACATTCTACGATCTCGCGGTGCAAGTGGCCATCATTCGACCTGGCCCCATCGTAGGCGATCTCGTTCACCCCTACCTCAATCGACGCACCGGACGGGAAGCGATCGAGTATATCCATCCCTCTTTCGAGCCGATCCTCAAACGAACTCTCGGCGTCCCTCTCTTCCAGGAACAAGTTCTCCGTATGGCCATGGAGATTGCCAACTTCACCGGCGTGGAAGCCGACTACTTACGCAAGGCGATGTCTTTCAAACGTTCCGACGAACGTATGATGGAGATTTCCCAAAAACTGCAAGCCCGCATGGCTGAGCGAAATATTCCCAAAGAAGTCCAGGAGCGCGTGGTGCAATCCATCGGAGCCTTTTCGCTTTACGGGTTCCCCGAATCCCACGCCATCTCCTTCGCGCTCATCGCTTACGCGTCCTGCTGGCTGAAGCAACATCGCGCCGCCGAATTTTTCTGCGGACTCATCAACAACCAACCGATGGGATTTTACTCCGTCAACACTCTCATCCAGGACGCCCGACGACACGGCGTGCGCACAAAGCCGGTCTCGCTCAATGAATCGATGATCGAAACGACCGTCATCGACGACGCGACCCTGCGCCTCGGCTTTCATCACCTAAAAGGAATCCGCAGTCACACCAATGACCGCATTCTCGAGGAACGCAGCCAACTCCGCTTCACCTCCTTGAATGACTTCCTCCATCGCGTTGCGCCTAACAAAAGAGAACGCCGCGCCCTCGCCGCCATCGGCGCACTTAATGAACTCCCTGAAATCGAACACCGCCGTGATGCCCTCTGGCAGAGTGAACAACTCCCCTTCGACGACCTCTTCGCCAAACAAGAGAACTCCAAGGAACAAGTCCTCGAAATGATGCAACCCGCCGAGCGACTTGAGACCGACTTCACCCTGCAAGGAACCAGCCTCGGTCCTCACCCGATGCGGCTTTGGCGCCAAGCTCAGCGCGATTCCAAACTAGTTACCTCCGACGATCTCAAACGTCTCTGGCACGGCAATCCGCTGAGCATCGCCGGCATGGTCATCTGCCGCCAACGTCCCGGCACCGCAAAAGGACACTGCTTCATCTCCCTCGAAGATGAATACGGCATCGCGAACCTCTTCGTACCTCGCAAAACCTTCAAACACTTCCGGCTCACCATCATCAGTGAATCCTTCCTCCTCTGCCAAGGCCGTCTGCAAATCACCGAAGGCCGGCAACCCACCATCTATGTCACTTCGGTCAAGCCCTTAGCCAAAGCCCCCGGTATGGCATCTAGCTCACACGATTTCCATTAAGCCAAAGCGCACACCTAAATCCCAACCACCGAGATCTTGGCTTCCTTGCACTTTCTTGCCACCTCGTCACGACCAAGAAAGAGAGTCTTCCCGGCCTCGACCGCAATGCAAGACACCCCCGCTTCGCGGCAGCTGTCGATTGTCTTGGGGCCGATGACGGGGACGTCGAAGCGCATATCTTGATTTGGTTTGGAAACTTTCACCAGGGTCACTTCTTTTCCGTTTCCAAGCTTTCCGCCTCGCTTGATACATTCATCGGTTCCTTCGAAGGCTTCAACTGCAAGAACGGTGCCGCGTCGGACCACGACGCTTTGTCCAATATCGTGGGCGCTCGTTGCCTTCACAATCTTATATCCGAAATGAACGTCCTCCCAATCCCGCTCGGAAATCTCGGAGCCGAATAGAAGCCCTTCCGTAGACATCTGATCTTCCAGGAAGGTCGTCGCAGGCAGAAGAGTGATACCGTCCTTCTCCAACTCGCCCGCAATCGCTCCGAAGAGAGACTCGGCATTCCGCTCTTTCACCCCATAAAGCATTTTCGCCATCCGCATATCAGGCCAGAGAGAGAAAAGATTTTGGGGGGCGATCTGGCCAACCATAATCGCTTCGGTGGCCCCCTGCTTTTTGAAAAACTTGATTAATCCTCCCAACTGCCCCACGCGAAACAGCTTAAAGGCACCCACCTGCTCGCTCAAACCCTCTCTGGTCTCGCCCTTAAAGGCAGCCATCACCAGCTTCACCCCACGCTTCCGGGCCGCATTCACAAAGGTTTCGGGGTAAATCCCGTTCCCCGCGATGATTCCGATGACGCGCTCCGCATTGTTCACCCGACGAGCATCATTTTAATCTTCAGGAAATTCAAACTTCAATTTGCATCGCGGTCTCCTTTGGGTAATCTAACACGTCATGAATACCATCCCCGTCCTCGCGAACCTCCTTCCTTTAATCCTTGCCGTCTTTGGAGTCCTCGTTCTCCTGGTGATCGGCCTGATCTTCGTCAATTTCCTTGGTTTGTGGATCCAAGCCAAAGCCGCTGGGACTCCAGTGAGCTTTCTTAATCTGGTTTTCATGAGATTCCGGAAAGTTCATCCCGCAACGATTGTCAACAGCCGGATCACCGCGGCAAAAGCGGGTCTGGACTACACCACCGACCAACTTGAAGCCCACTACCTTGCCGGTGGTGACATCATCAATGTCGTTCTTGCACTCGTGGCGGCTGAAAAAGCGGGCATCAGTCTCTCTTTCGACCGCGCCTGTGCCATCGACCTTGCCACCAAAGATACAGGCAAGACCGTCCTTGAAGCCGTTCGCACCTCGATCAACCCCAAGGTCATCGACTGCCCGAATCCGACAGCCGGAATCACCAAGATTACCGCGGTGGCAAAAGACGGTATCGGTGTCAATGTCCGCGCCCGGGTCACTGTCCGCACCAACCTCGACCGCTTTGTCGGTGGAGCTACCGAAGAAACGATCATCGCCCGGGTTGGCGAAGGGATCGTGACCTCAGTGGGCTCGGCGGCTTCTTATAAGACCGTTCTTGAAAATCCCGATTCCATTTCCCACCTCGTTCTCGGCAAAGGAGTCGATGCCGCCACCGCCTTTGAAATTCTCTCCATTGATATCGCCGACGTCGATGTCGCGGACAACGTTGGAGCCCGACTCCAAACCGAACAGGCGGAAGCCGACAAGCGCGTCGCCCAAGCGAAGGCCGAAATGCGTCGCGCCGCTGCGGTGGCGTCCGAGCAGGAAATGTCCGCCCGCACCCAAGAGATGCAGGCGAAGGTTGTCGAAGCCGAAGCCACCGTTCCCATGGCAATCGCCGAAGCTTTCCGCAACGGCCAACTCGGCGTCATGGACTACGCAAAGTATCAAAATGTCGTCGCTGACACTAAAATGCGCGACTCCATCGGCGATGAACCTAATGAGACCCAGTCCTGATGCTCGCTGAAATCGACATCAACCCCAATGTAATCATTGTCTTCGTGGCAATGATCATTGCCGGGCTCAAAGCTCTCATCGAAAAGAGGAATCAGCAAAACCAACCTCCCCAGGCAGAGGACGAGGAAGGCTACGAGGAACTCTACGATGCCTACGAGGCCGAGTTGGAAGCGCAGAGACAGCAACTACAGATTCCCGCAACCGCTCCACCGGCTCTTCCTACTCCGACTCCCGTCCAAGCCCCCGCAACCGCTCCACCACCTCTTCCTACCCCGTCTCTAGCTCAGGTCCCCGCTCGCGCTCCCCAGCCCCAGAAAGTAAGGTTGCCAACTTTGAGCGCTGCGGAGGAAGCAGCTCTAGATCGATTCAACTCAAGGTCCAATGGACCGCGGCGAAAAACCAGTTCCTTATCAAGCAAGACCCGCCTGAGGGCCCATCTTTCAAGCCCAACCGCAGCGAGAGAGGCTCTTCTCCTCGCCGAAATCTTCGGGCCACCCAAGGCTCTCAAGTAGCACTGGTCTGACCTAGTCAACAGAGAAGATTTCCTACTGCGGAAACTTTTCCATTATCGCTTGAGGTTATCTTGCGTTAAATTATGACACGCGCATGAAGATTCCCTTTAGATTTTTGTCTGCGCCCTGTAGGCTTGCCTTCTTCTATTTCACTTCGCTAGCCACCGGACAAGAAACCGAAACCCTCGCTCCTGTGGTCGTCACAGCTTCGCGAATCGAAGAGTCCGTTCTCGATAGCGCCAATAATGTGTCCGAACTTACTTCGGAGAATTTCACGAAGAATGGTTCGCGCACTCTACCTGAAGCTCTGGGAGAACTCCCCGGTGTGATGGTTCAGAAAACCGCGCACGGACACGGCTCGCCCTACATTCGCGGATTCACAGCTTTCCGAAACCTCCTGCTCGTCGACGGTATTCGTTTTAACAACTCCATTTTTCGCGAAGGTCCCAATCAATACTGGAACACCATTGATCCCTACAGCAGCGACCGGATGGAATTAGTCTACGGTCCCGGCTCCACTCTCTATGGGTCAGACGCCATCGGTTCGACGCTCAACCTATTCTCAAAGAGCTCTGATTTTAAAAATGAAGACCACGGGGAATTCTACCAGCATGGGAGCGTCCTTTACCGTTTTGATACCGCCAGCGAGAGCCACGTTGGACGACTCGAGCAGGAACTCGGTGAAGGTGGAAAATACGGTCTCCACCTGGGGTTTAGCACGAAGAATTTTGGAGATGTCCGTTCGGCTGATATTGTACGTCAAAAAAATACCGGCTACGATGAAATGGGTTACGACCTCCGCTTTGACTACTCCGTTTCAGAGAATACTACCCTGACATTACTTCACCAAGACGTCTCACAAGACGACGTCTGGCGAACTCACAAAACAATCTATGGAACTCCCTGGCAGGGAAGCGCGGTTGGCAATGAGCTTCGCCGATCTTTTGATCAGGATCGCAGCCTCTCTTACTTGCGCCTTCGCGGAGAGGCAGCCTCGACTTTGCTCGACGTCTATGAAGCTACGCTCTCCTTCCAAAGAACCGAAGAAGAGCGCTTCCGGATTCGAAATGACGGGCGTCAGGATCAGCAAGGGTTCGACGTCGACACCATTGGAATTGCACTCCAAATGGAATCCGATTGGGACGGAGGAAGACTAGTTTACGGCTTTGATTTCTATCGAGATAATGTCGATTCCTTCCGCAGAGACTACAACCCAGACGGAACATTCCGCAGCAAATCCCTCCAAGGTCCCGTGGGAGACGATGCCACCTATGACCTTCTTGGAATCTATCTTCAGAATCGCTGGGAGATGGACCAGGTCACCTTGACTCTCGGAGGACGCTACACCTATGCCGAAACTGAAATCGGACAAGTTCAGGATCCAGCGACTGGCAATGCATTTTCAATCGCCGAATCATGGGATTCTGCAGTTTTCAACTTCAGAGCCAACTACGAATTAAACGATACCAATTCTATCTACGCCGGTATCTCCTCAGCCTTCCGTGCCCCCAACCTCTCAGACCTTTCTCGACTCGACTCGGCGCGCTCAAGCGAGATCGAAGTAGCTTCCCCCGGCCTCGATCCGGAAACCACCCTCACCTACGAAATTGGTCTGCACCACGAATCGGACCGCGCCCGATTTAATGCCACCGTCTTCTACACCGACATCCGGGACGGCATCACCCGGACGCCAACCGGAGCCATCGTAGAAGACGAAACGGTCGTCATCAAACAAAACACTGGTGATGGGCAGGTCTATGGCGTCGAACTCTCCGGTGATTGGGAATTTGCCGAAAACTTAAGTCTTTTCGGTAATTTCAGCTGGATCGAAGGAGAGCAAAAAACCTTCGCGACTTCTCTTCCCGTTCTCTCAAGTGAGCCTCTCAGCCGACTCGCACCAGCGATGGGGCAACTGGGAGTCCGCTGGACCCACCCCGATGACAAATTCTGGATCGAAGGCCTAGTGAAAGCCGCTGCCAAGGCCGGCAAGCTTTCCACCCGTGACAAAGCCGACACGCAGCGTATTCCGCTGGGCGGAACGCAATCTTACATCGTTCCGACTGTTCGGGGCGGTTGGCAAGTCAACGAGGACACTCTCTGCGCTCTCAGCCTCGAAAACCTCACCAACGAGGACTACCGAATCCATGGATCTGGCCTCAATGAAGCCGGTTTTAATGCTACGCTCTCTGTTACATTAAGCTGGTAGTTCACAAGGCAATTTCTCAGGACTGGAAGTATTACTTCACTGAGGAAGGGATGTTTCGCGGAGCGAGTTCACGCTCCTGGTAAATACGCTGGAGGCCCTGTCAAAAGGCTAGCTGAGATGTCGACTGTCGACTAAACGCCATCTGCATCATCCGCTTCTGCGAAAGATTTCGTTTCCAGAGTTCTCGTCGCTCACGAAGATGTGATCGAGGCTTGTCCGAAGGGCCGCAAACTCGCGACCTCCGCTGGCGATGCAGAAGCTGAGGACCTCATTGGGAGCGTCAAAACCCACCAAAAGGCGGTGTGGTTCCCCGACAGCCAAGTAAAGTAGCCGCCAGTTAATCATCTTCACGAACCGGAAAACCCTTTGCTTTGCAGAGGACTTTTTTTGTATTTGCGACCCGGCCACACTTTCGGCAATAAAAGGAAGGGTTGCAGATCAAAGCATAGAGCTTCTCAGCTTTTTCTCCAAATCCTCGCGGGACCAGTCACAGATTGTTTTCGCCATTGGGGTCTTGTTGCTATTGAGACTCGTTCTCATTGTTTTGATTGACAATGTCAACCGTAGGGGATATTTTCACGAAGATTCCGAGATGCCGACGATCACTTCAACTAAACGCTGTTCACCTCCAATTCTTCCAGTCGCGGAACCAATCCTTGATTGGATTGATCGAGAACTACTCAACGTTTAGAAATCCTTTTCCAATGCCAATATCCTCCTCGAGCTCCGACAGGTTTTCAAACAATCCTCGGCCAGCGCCATTATCACCAAGTTTTACCGCCTACTTCCTCGCCTCGAGCGTCAGCACTTCCTTCTCGGTTTTCGAATAAGACAATGGGTTTCCATAAACTTTAACCTCGAGGCTTAAGATCCACTCAATCGGGTCGGCCCGGAAAACTTCTCCATCTCTCCCCTTGCCCGGGTCCTTCCTCGGGTAAAGTCGCTCTTCTTTGAATTCACCACCGAGAGCATCCCTTTCGACGACATCAGAGTGTCCGTGCGGCCCGCCGCATAGAATTCACCCATTTGATTTCAGAACCATCAATTCTCGCCTGCTCCATCGCCAATCCGGCACCTTGGACTTCGATGTCTTGCACCTAACCAGTCCCAAGGGAAAGGCAGGCAGCTGGTCTTCATTCCTACAGGACTCCTCTCGCCACATTGTTTTAAACAAATCCGGAGAGGGCTTGATCATGACCTCGGATACCAGACTTACCCTACTGCCAACTTCCAGCGCGCTATTTACCTGCGCGGGTAGCTCCCCATTTAAAACCGCGACTCGTTTCTCGGGGAACAATGCACATGACTTCATCCTACTTGTTCTTCCTCAGGAGGCCACCCGCAAGATCTACGGTGATGTCGCTCCTCTGCTAAAAAAGAATCTTGGAATGATTCGGCGATGGTCGCCCCGTGAACAATTCTTCTATCAGGATTTTCTGGAGCCACCTGTTCCAGAGACCGCTCAACGTGCTTGGTTCCTTGCCAAGACTCTCGAAATCCTCTCGCTCTATCTTTTCCACCAACCACAAGTACAAGCTCCGCTCTTCTGTTCCATGGTGAAATCAAGAGCACATCGCTATGTTAAAGAGGCGCTTACCCTCCTTCAATCACGACTCGCTCTCCCACTGGACCTAAAGTCGCTCTCACAAGACGTCGGATGTGCTCCGCATTATCTCAGCAGGTTGGTAAAACAAGAAACAGACAAAACTCTTTCGCTACATCTCAGGGCCCTTCGGATTGAGAAGGCCGCCGAACTTCTTTCCACCCACCAGCTCAACGTCACTGAAGTTGCCTTTGAAGTCGGCTACCAATCTCTCTCCCACTTTTCCAAAGACTTTGCCCAAGAGAAAGATCTTACGCCGTCTCAATTCATCAAGAGACAAACCTGACTCTGACGATCGACTGTTCAATTGCGACAACTGAACTCCACCGAAACTGTCGATCTTTCCGAGGGTGATGAACTTAAGAAGCCCTACCAAGTCAAAGCTCACAAACTCGTCAAAATCGTTTGCGATCCAGCCTCCCAAATCACACTGTGACGCCTCTTGAATATCGAAAGCGAAACAGGAACCAACAAATACAGCCAAACCACCGACGATAACCTCGACTCCGCCTCCTAGGATATCATCTCATTCTCCCGCCCTAACGACGGGGCTCCGGATCGCAGGGACCTTCACAAACGCCAAGTGCAGGTCTCATCAGCACCAACGATCTGAGCACGGAAATCACACCATCTGACACACTCCCTAGAGGATTTCGAGGCGATCCAAACACCTACTCCTTTCACGACGGAGCCACAACTTCGACCGGCCCATTTACTCTCGGCCGTCTCTCACGTCCGGATCACGGTGGCCCTCCTCGGCACTTCCAGCTTCATTTACGGCCTTTGTGCCCTGCCCCGCCGCAAAAGAACCCGATAGAAATTGATCGAGCCTATCTTGACAAGCACCTCTGCCGCCGCCACGTTTACCCGCAACATCGACAGGGGTGTTTTTCCGTTCCGGCGGAGATTCTGAGATCAGACCCTCACCACCGAAGCCGCTGACGCGGATTAGGGAGTCAGACCGAAATCTAGCTCACGCCTGTCGCGCATTCACTTTGAAGCCGGCAGGCTTTTTATTTCCAACACCAAGCATCCATGATTTCTCCAGACGAAAACGGCATCACACCCGAAAACTCCAAACAACGCAGCGACTACACCGGCAACTTCGTCGAAGACATCGACAACTCAGCCGAGCTCGCCGCAATTGAAAAAGATCCCACCATCTTTCCCAACTCGACCCGAATCTATGTCGAAGGCTCAATCCATCCCTCGATCAAAGTTCCTATGCGGGAGATTCGCCTTTCCGACACGGAGCATCCCAACGGGCGCGTTGAGGAAAACCCACCCATCCGAGTCTATGATTGCTCCGGACCGTGGGGAGACCCCTCTTTCGAGGGCGACGTGACCCAGGGACTCCCCGCACTCCGCCGTGACTGGATTCTCAAACGAGGCGATATCGAAGAATACGAAGGCCGCGAAATTCAAGCCATCGACAATGGCTACCTCTCCGAAGCCCACGCCGAGAAATACAACGAGAATAAAGCATCCAAAAATAAGCTCAAGGAATACCCCGGCTTGAAGCGCAAGCCTCTCAAATCGACCGGCAAGCCCGTCACGCAAAAGTGGTATGCCGACCAAGGAATCATCACACCTGAAATGGAATATATCGCGATCCGCGAGAACAACGGCCGTCTCGAGGAATTTAAAACGATTCACGATCGCTATCCGACGCTCGACGAACTCCCCGATGATGCCTCCGATACCGTCAAGGAATTCATCCGTCAGCAGAACTCAACTCCCGAGGGCTACGAAATGCCCCGCCCGAGTGAGATCGATCCCTTCAAGCAGGTCTCCCGCAATGTGATGAATCACCAGCACCCGGGTCAAACTTACGGCGCCGAAATCCCCAAGTTGATCACTGCCGAATTTGTTCGCTCCGAGGTTGCCCGCGGACGCGCTATCATTCCTTGCAATATCAATCACCCTGAACTCGAGCCTATGATTATCGGGCGCAATTTCCTCGTGAAAATCAACGCCAATATCGGCAACAGCGCGGTCGCTTCCACCATCGATGAAGAAGTCGAAAAAATGCGCTGGTCCACCAAATGGGGCGCTGACACCGTGATGGATCTTTCCACCGGAAAAAACATCCATGCCACCCGCGAATGGATTCTACGTAATTCGCCCGTTCCCATCGGCACGGTTCCGATATACCAGGCTCTCGAAAAAGTTAACGGACGTATCGAAGACCTCACCTGGGAACTCTACCGCGACACTCTCATCGAGCAGGCCGAGCAAGGGGTCGATTACTTCACCATCCACGCCGCCGTCCTGAAGCGGTTCGTCCCACACACCGCCCGTCGTATGACCGGAATCGTTTCTCGTGGCGGATCCATCCTGGCCAAGTGGTCTCTCCACCACAATTCCGAGAACTTCCTCTACACCCATTGGGACGAGATCTGCGACATCTGTGCCGCATACGACGTCAGTTTCTCCATCGGCGACGGGCTTCGTCCCGGATCGATTGCCGACGCCAACGATTACGCGCAGCTAGCCGAATTGGAAATCCAGGGCGAGCTCACCACACGCGCCTGGGCCAAAGGTTGCCAAGTCATGAATGAAGGCCCCGGCCACGTTCCGATGCAACTCATCGAAGAAAACATGCAGAAGCAAATCGATTGGTGTCACGAAGCTCCCTTCTACACCCTCGGACCGCTCACCACCGACATCGCGCCCGGATACGATCATATTACCAGCGGTATCGGAGCCGCCAACATCGGTTGGTATGGTTGCGCCATGCTTTGCTACGTCACGCCGAAGGAACACCTCGGCCTCCCCAATCGCGACGATGTTCGTGAAGGAGTGATCACCTATAAAATAGCTGCCCACGCCGCAGACCTCGCCAAAGGACACCCAGCTGCGCAGGAACGCGACAATGCCATTTCGAAGGCCCGTTTCGAATTCCGCTGGCGCGATCAATTCGCCCTCGGACTCGACCCGGCCCGTGCCATTGACTTCCACGACGAAACACTTCCCGCCGAAGGTGCCAAAACTGCGCATTTTTGTTCGATGTGTGGCCCCACCTTTTGCTCGATGAAGATCACCGCCGACGTCCGCAAGTATGCCGAAGAAAACGGCTATACCGAAAAAGACCTCGTTGAAGCGTAAAATGGCGAAGCCTACTGTCCTCAGCATCGCCGGGTCCGATAGCTCGGCTGGTGCGGGACTTCAGGCTGACCTCAAGACATTCAGCACACTGGGATGCCATGGGTTGACGGCTGTGACCTGCGTTGTCGCTGAAACTCCGCTTGAAGTTCGGAGCATCCACCCGGTTCCCCTAGATATTTTTAGAGATCAGCTGGAGATTCTTTTCGAGAGCTATCCCATCGATGCGATTAAGACCGGACTCCTCTGCACTCCGGAACAAGTCGCGATCGTCTGTAAACTTCTGCAGGACCGGGACATCCCGCTTGTTGTCGACCCGGTCATGGTTGCATCCACGGGAGATACTCTTCAAACAAGCGATTCTCTTGGTGCTCTCAAGAAACTCCTCACACTCGCAACCGTAATTACCCCTAACTTTCCAGAAGCCGAAATTCTCTTAAACAGAAAAATTCAAACAAGTGACGATCAAGAATCGGCGGCCCATGCTCTCGCCAAACAATTCGCTACCGCCTGCTATTTGAAAGGCGGACATTCTGCATCAAACCGAGAAATCTGTGACCTCCTCGTAGAACGAGACGGAGCAAAAAGAGCATTAAAAGCGCCCTTCCAGAAAATCCCGCAAACACACGGCACCGGCTGCACCCTGGCTGCAGCCTTTGCAGTCGGACTTGCTGAGAAGCGAACAATCTATGAAGCCGCCCACCAAGCGCACCAATTTACCCAGAGAGCGATCCGCGATTCCCACAGTTGGAAGGTGCCCGGCACAGACGAGGTCATCATGCACCTCGACCAGGTCCAAGGGCAAAATTAACCACCCTCCAATAAATCCTGTAGTTTCCGCAGTAGCTCTTCCCGATCATCGTTACTCATGGGTTCAGCTGATCGTCTCGTCCGACGAATAGGCCGATTTGGTTTCATATCGATTTCTTGCGGTTCCTTGGAAAGCAATTCCCTCATCTCCTCCCCCGGAAGAATCAGAGTGCTGATTCTTCCGGCTCTCGCAATAACCACCCCGACAATTCTTCCCTCCAAGTCAGCCACCGGCAGGCCGGTATCTTCAACACCCAATTCCATGTCGGATTGCAGGACATTTGAAAAATTTGATCTCACCCGGTTCTGCTCTCCATCCATTGATTTCATGCGACGGGATTCATATTGCTGAACCCGCCTGGGCTGAAGGGTTGGGAATACCAGTCGAGGCTTCCCCTCCCGCACAATCAACAACTCGGGTTTCTCACCGACCTTCAAACGTCGCAACATCGTCGAAACCTCGTAATACCCTTTAACGATCTTTCCTTTGATCTTCAAGAGGGTATCACCGGGGATAATCCCGGCTTTGTGAGCAGCCGAGTCTTTGAAGACACTGGAAATAACAACCCCTTCCCCCATCTCCCGAGGGTCAATGGCAACCCCAAGATATCCTTGATCGGCCTGACGCAAACTCCGTTCATGCACACTCAGAACACCCATCGCTTGCGCCTCGCCATCGGGTCGGATCGCAGTCAGAAACGAACCTTCCTCCAATGTTGAAGAGTCAGACCATTGGGCCGCAGGCGCTCCCAGTCCGGGAGCGCTCAACACAACCAAATCATGGTCCGGATAGGCTCCGATCACGGTCAGACGCACACTTTCGTTCTCCTTACTTAGTGTCACCAGATTCGCTTGAATCGCAACCTCGCTTGCCTTGGCAATCACACGATCTTTGCCAATGGAGACGCCATAGGCAATCCGGCTCCGGAAAGAATAGATCGGAAAGACCACCTCCTTGCAACGATGCGACACCCCACGCAGAGCACCAAAGACTTCAATGGCCTGCTTATTAGTGAGCGCTAGATCCTCCTTAGGGATTTGTGGAACCCGCATCTGTCCGCTGACAAGGAGAGGTATCAAAATTATAAACTTCGAAACTATCGTTTTCATTATTCTATCGCAAATAAAGTTCGTAGACATCTCCAAGGGCGGCCAGCTTCACAATGAAGGTTTTTCTTTCTTCACCGCGCTTCACGGCAACCCCCACTTCATCTCCAGGTTCCAAATCAATCAGCACATCGCGCATTTCTGTCGGGTCATCAACAATCTCGTCGGCGACTTTGAGAATTTCATCTCCGACCCGCAAACCAGCCGCATAAGCCGGCGATTTTTCAGGTACTTTTACCGCGCTCATAACCGAGTTCTCGTTACTTAGAACCAAGCCTAGCACCGGACGTTTTTCATCCCGATCGATCCCTCCTAGTCGCCCCCAAACGTCGCCTTTACGCATCTTGTCCCACGAGCGCACATATCCTGAAATGCCCGCGTGGTTGTTGATTTTGCGATCCTTGGCAATATGGGAGTGGATTCCCACGACCCGGCCCTCAAGATCGAAAAGCGGACCTCCACTGTCTCCTCCCACCACCGTGCAATCGGTCGTAATGAAGCCGTACTCACCCCTCGTCATGATTCGCCCAAAGCGGACCGGAGGACGTCGGGTTGGGTCAAATCCCTTCGGATGCCCCATCGCCACAACAAAATCTCCCACCACAAGCTCGTCTGAATTTCCAATTTCGGCAAAAGGCCATGGCCCCGCACCAATCAATTGAGCCATTGAAGCATCCCGGGTATCATTTGCCCCCAACACTCTGGCCCTCTCCTGTCTCCCGTCTGGGAAAATGACAGTCATCTCCTTACTCCCCGCAGTGACATGGGCGGCGGTCAGGATCAATCCATCGGCACTGACAATCACACCACTCCCCGAGGAGCCCGATTTTGGCGAAACTAGGGAAATAGTGGCGTCGGTTTGGTCCTTCACCACCGCTTTCACCTTTCTCTCCAGAGCGCGAAGGTCGCTCAAACCCTCAATTCTAGGGGCCGCATTAAGGACACCCGAAACGGTCAAGCATAGGATTGCAATCAATGTTTTCATAGTCAGTTCAGGGTGCCTTTTACCAATTAATGATTCCTTTGTTTTGAGAAAATTCAAGTGGTGATCTCAAAACAAAGGAATTGTGAGGTCACCAGATCCTAACGCGGCATCTTTTTAAAACGATCAGGAAAAATCCTGTCTTGGACTCCGCTTCCAGATCCGTAAGCTCCCTTCACCAGATGCTAGCCAAGAAGAATGCCCGCAAAAAAAACGCCAAAAAGAAAGGCGCCAAAAAAAAGGGATCGATCGTATTCAAGGCCCGTCATTTCTTCCTTTCTCCGTTTTACGCCATTTGGTGGATGACAAAAAGAATGCCCGCCTGGCTAAAATGGCCTTCTCGCTTGGGACTCTCGGCAGGGGTGGTCGCTGGCTCGTTGGCGGTCTTCGTCTCAATTGTCTACTACATCGTCGCCAGCACCTACGATCTTGATGAAGTCGTCACTATGCCGGCCCGAACCGAGATTCTCGACCGGGACGGCAACATTCTCAAAAACAGCAAGGGACAGGAAGTAGGCTATCTCCACGGAAAAAACCGCCGCATTGTCAGCTACGACGAGGTTTCACCTTATTTCGTCGACGCCCTCATTGCTCGCGAAGATGCCCGCTTCCGCGAACACGGGGCTGTTGATCTAAGAGCCTTCGGCCGTGTGGCTTTCCGCTTCATCACCCGTGGGAAACTTGAAGGTGGAGGTACAATTTCGATGCAATTAGCTCGAAACAGCTATCGACTCAAGAGGCGGGGCGAAAGTTTCCCACGAGGAGTTCATCGAAAGATTCTGGAAACCTTCATCGCCGTCCGAATCGAATCTCGATTCAGCAAAAACGAGATTCTTGAACATTATATGAACCGCATTTTCTGGGGCGGTTCCATTCAGGGCATCGAGGTGGCCTCAAAAACCTATTTCAACAAAAAGGCCGAAGACCTTACCCTCTCCGAAGCCGCTGTGCTCGCCGGAATCATTCGCGCCCCCAATGCCTTCTCCCCGCTCCGATTCCTCGACAAGGCCCAGGTCGAACGCGATACCGTGCTCGAGCGCATGGTTCACTATGGCTTCATCGAAAAATCTGTCGCCGACGAAATTAGAGCCACCAAGCTCACCATCCCCGCTGCCGCCGACCGCCTGACCCAGGGCAGCTATGCCCTCGATGCCATCCGACGGGATCTGGAACGTATTCTTGAGGAGGAGAACATCCGCGACGGCGGGCTCATCATCACGACAACACTCGACCCCAACCTTCAGGAGCTCACTGAAAAGACAGTCGAGAAACGCCTTCGTCACGTCGAGAATTACCCTGGATACCGCCACCAAAAAAGATCTGCTTGGAACGGAGAGGGAGATCCTCAATACCTTCAAGGTGCCGTCGTGGTCATCGAGAATAAGACCGGAGCTGTCCTGGCTCTCGTCGGTGGACGCAATGCCAGCGAATCGCAATATAATCGCGCCCTGCAAGGAGGGCGCCCCGTCGGCTCCATCTTCAAACCCTTCATCTACCTCGCCGCATTTAAGAATGGCTTGAGTCCCCGGGCCTCCATCAGCGATGCACAAATTCTTCCGGGCGAAATCACCGGAGCACCGAGAAGTTGGTCTCCCAAGAATTCCGACGAAAAATATTACCGCGCAGTCAGCGTTTTCCGTGCTCTCACCGACTCAAGAAACACGTCTTCAATCCGCGTTGCAGAAAAGGCAGGCCTTAATGACATCATCGAAGTCGCCAGGGTTTCGGGATTCAACGTCGATAAAATCGACCGTGTTCCCTCGTCCTATCTCGGCTCCTGGGGGGCCCCGGTAGAGACAGTTGCAAGCGCCTACAGCATCTTTCCCAATGGCGGACAACGATTCCGCCCCTACTACATTCAATCGATCAAAGATCGCAAAGGAAACATCCTCTGGGAAAACGGCCCCATTCCTTACCGCGCCACAGAGGCCGGACCTGCCTGGGATGTTTCGCGTATCCTTGAACAAACCAACAAGATTGGAACCGGTCGGGCGATCCGGAGCAAATACGGTTTCCGCAAGCCTTCGGCTGGAAAAACCGGCACTTCCAACGACTACAAGGACGCCTGGTATGCCGGATACACCTCTTCCCTAAGTTGCGCTGTCTGGGTCGGGTTGGACACTCCAGCCCCCATTTTAAAAGGAGGATATGGTTCCACTCTCGCCCTACCAATCTGGGTCGACATTATGAAAAGCGCCGACCCGCTTGGATACAAAAGTGACGCTATTTCACCGGCTACTGCCGAATTGGTGACTCCTGATACACCGGACCAACTCCCTCTGAATCCCAATCTACGACAGGACGAGATTCGAGACGCTCTTCCTCTCGATCAGTGAACCAACTTTATGAACTTCTTCTCGGCTTTGTTCGCCACCACCGCAAAGAGCTGATCACCGGCTTCGAGAACATCATTTGGTCCTGGAACAATTGCTTGTAGTCCTTTGAGTAGGCCAACAAGAACACAGCCCTTGGGCCATTTAATTTCACTCACTGTTTTGCCCTCAGCTCGGGAACCCGACGACACGTGGGTCTGAATAACCATTCCATCTCCAAGTCGTCGCACCATGTGATAACGCTCGGTGGTGACGTAACGCGAAATTTCTTTCCTTGAGGCTTCCCGCGGACTGACCGCGGCGACTACTCCAAAGTGTCGTCCTGAAGCGCTGATCGCCTTCGCATAGTCCGCGCGGTGAATCAAAGTCAGGCAATTCTTAGCGCCCAAATTGTGCGCCTGAAGGCAGGTCATGACGTTATCCTCATCACTCCCGCTGGTCGCGACAAAGAAATCAACTCCACCCACTTCTTCCTCCTCGAGTTCCGCCACTGATGTCGCGTCCGCATTGATCACGGTCGTGTTAGAAAGCCTCTCGGAAAGATCTCGCGCTAGCTCCGGATCCTTTTCAAAAATTCGCACGCGACAATTCCAGCTCTCCAACATCTGTGCCAGCGCAAAGCCATATTCCCCGCCTCCAAAAACAACCACTCTGGGACCCTCCTTAGTGAGAACTTCTTTTTGAAGCTTTTCCACCAAGGTCCGCAATTTACGAGGAGCTCCGAATACCGTGACAATGTCACCGCTCTGTAATTCCGTCTCCGCATTGGGGACCTCATGCTCCTGTCCCCGGCTCACCAAGGCAATCCGTGTATTGGCGGGAAATTTGAGATCTTTCAGGGGCATTCCGATGACATCGCTTTTGCTAGTGACACGAACCTGCTGCAATTCGATCCGTCCACGCGCAATTTCCTCCACCACGAGGGAATCCGGATTGCGGATAAACTTAGCCAACTCAATCGCAGCGAGGCGCTCAGATGAGAAAATATGATCGATCCCAAAATGCCCCCTAAAATCAAACAACCACTCCTCCCGCTGCAAGCCCGGATGGACGCGGCTGATCACACGCTCCACCCCCATCGACTTCACCATCGAAGCACTAATAAGATTCACAGTATTGTCACTCGTCAGCGCAAGAAATAATTCGCACTCCCCGACGTTCGCTTCAGAAAGCGTGTTTACACTGGAGCCATCGCCGATGACGACCTTCCCTTCGATCTCGCGCTCAAGTTCAGCTCCACGTTTGGCATCGCTTTCGATCACGGAAACCTGGTGTTCTTTTCGAGAAAGCTCAATCGCGAGATGGCGGCCAATTTCTCCGGCTCCGACAATGATAATATTCATAGCAACTTACTGGGAACGCTCCTTGTTGTAGGCTTCGATGATTCGACCAACAACGGCGTGACGCACAACGTCGCCTGTGTCAAAATAATTAAAGCTAACGCCCTTAACGCCTTTAAGGGCGTTTTCAGCTTCTGAAAGTCCCGACGTCCGATGCTCCTTCAAATCGATCTGTGATGAATCTCCGGTGACGACGCAACGTGACCCTTCCCCCAACCGAGTTAGAGCCATGAACATTTGTTCTCGGGTTGTGTTTTGCGCTTCGTCCAAAATAACAAAAGACTTCGAAAGCGTCCGTCCAC
Source organism: Akkermansiaceae bacterium (assembly GCA_029253285.1). Lineage (GTDB taxonomy): Bacteria > Verrucomicrobiota > Verrucomicrobiia > Verrucomicrobiales > Akkermansiaceae > SW10. The sequence continues at coordinate 178,512 of JAQWZU010000132.1, forward strand.
GCATGTAGGCCAGTGGAGCGATTTCGATACTGCCGTCTTCCAAACGTTTATCACCTTCCTCAAATCCCAACATATCGTCGATGGCATCGTACAGTGGCCGTAAATACGGAGCGACCTTGTCTCGCATGTCTCCGGGGAGAAAGCCCAGGGCCTCTCCAGCTTCGACCGCCGGACGAGTGAGTACCACGCGATTGACCTCCTTGTTCTTGAGCATATGGAGCGCCATCGCCACCGCCAAATAGGTTTTGCCTGTTCCTGCGGGCCCCAAACCAAAGACGACTTCGTTTTTCTGCATCGCATTGAGATACTCCAACTGATTCCGGGTCCTCGCCACCACGGGCTTCCGCCCGCGAGCTCCCACCAACTGCACACTGACCAAATCCGAAACACTGCCTTCTCCATCTTCACTCAAGGCGATATCAACTGCTGTCCGAAAATCCCGGGGTGTAATCTCCGCTCCATTTCGCCGCGCTCCCTCCAAATCCCCGAAAACCTGTTCCACAATGGCACAGTCCTCGGGATAACCCCGAGCCAGCAACCAACCGTCGCGGGTGACGATTTTAACCCCGGCTTCCTCCTCCAAATACTTTAATACCTTTTCATCATGGGCAAAAAGAGACTGTAGAAATCGAGGGGTCTCGAATTCCAACTTGATCTGGCTTTCTTCACATTCCGTGGACACAGGGATAAAATATGACCGCCCAAGGGTTCTGGCGAGGCGGAATCTCAGCCCTTTTGCTTAACTCAAATTAATGAAAGTTCATCCTTGCCAAAGTCATCATCGCTTTCTAGCGTCCGCGCCCGAACCTGACCCAAGATCTTATGTCCAAGCACAACTCACTGAAACGACAAGGCGGCGCCACTGGTAAGCGCTCAGTAATGAAGCGCTTTGAGCGTGTAAAGCTCATGAAAGAGCGCGGCGAATGGCAAGAAGGCAAAAGCGCCATCGGCCTGCCCAAGACCAAAGCTGAGAGTTAATCTCCGCTGGGAACTTTTTTACGAATACTTTCATAGCGGAGCCTCATTGCGGGCTCCGCTTTTTTTTGTCATGACACCTGAAGGAATCCGACTCAACAAATACCTCGCTTCCGCTGGAATCGGTTCCCGTCGCGGCTGCGATGCACTGGTTCAACAAGGTGAAGTGATCGTCAATGGCGACGTCTGCCTTAACCCGGGATACCGCGTACAACCCGGAGATTCCGTTCGGGCTTCAGGAAAGCGCATTGAACCGCTCTTGGTCCAATCCATCGTCCTCCACAAAACCGCCGGGCTGGTGTGCAGCCGGAGCGACGAAAACGGACGCGCCACGATTTACGAACTCCTCCCCCCCAAAATGCATCACCTCATGCACGTTGGTCGACTCGATTTGGAATCCGAAGGACTTATCATCCTCAGCAATGACGGCGAGCTCTCCCAGGCCCTGACCCACCCAAAGCATAGTATCGAAAAAGTCTATCACGTCACCGTGCAGAACGCCTTCGAGAATTCCATTCTCTCCCAGTTCGAAAAAGGCGTCCACACCGAGGTCGGCAAAGCTCGTGCCTCCTCGGTCAAACGCCTTTCCTCCCGTCGCATGGAAATGACCCTCAAAACCGGCCTCAAGCGACAGATACGTTACATGGTCCAGGCCGTGGGCCACCGTGTGAAGCGTCTCGTTCGAATCCGGATCGGCGACCTCAATCTCGACAATCTTGCTCCGGGAAAATGGCGCGCACTGGAAGCCAGTGAACGGGAATCCCTTCTTGCCCTCGCCAAGGCTCCAAAGAAGTAGGGATTTGCCACAATCCGGCATTGTGCCCCCATCGTTCATCTTGTTAAATTTTCTCCAGAGAAAACATGAGCGATAATATCGAGAGCCACCTGAGCGAAAACCGCATCTTCAAACCCTCCAAGGAATTTTCGAAAAACGCCCGAATCAAAAGCATGGCGCAGTATAAGCGCATGCATAAGGAATCAATCGAGAAGCCCGGCGTTTTTTGGGGCCGCGAAGCCAAAGAACTAACCTGGCAAAAAAAGTGGACCAAAGCGCTCGACTGGAAGGCCCCTTACGCCAAGTGGTTTGTCGGCGGAAAACTCAACGTCTGCGAAAACTGCGTCGATCGTCACCTCACCAATGGCCGGGCCAACAAAGCCGCCATTATTTGGGAGGGTGAACCCGGTGAGTCCCGCACCCTCACCTACCGCCAGCTTCACCGCGAGGTTTGCCAATTTGCCAACGTCCTGCTCGCGCAAGGCATCAAGTCCAAGGACCGCGTATTGATCTACATGCCCATGGTCCCGGAAGCGGTCATCGCGATGTTGGCCTGCGCTCGCATTGGAGCTGTTCATTCGGTCGTGTTTGGTGGGTTCTCTGCCGAGTCTATTGTGGATCGACTTTCCGACTGTAAAGCCAAGGCCGTTATCACCGCCGACGGAGGTTACCGCCGTGGCGGAGTCGTTCCTTTGAAAGCCAACGTCGACGAAGCACTCAAGAAATACAAAGCGGTCGATACCGTCATTGTTCATCAGCGCATCGGGGACAAAATCCCCATGAAGCGCGGGCGCGATGTTTACTGGCACGACGAAACAGCCAAGGTTTCCGCAAAGCATGACGCCAAAGCTTTCGACAGCGAGCACCCGCTTTTCATTCTCTACACCTCCGGATCTACAGGAAAACCCAAGGGAATCCTTCACACCTCCGGCGGTTACCTCACCGGCACTTACTCCACCTGCAAATATATTTTCGACATGCAGGATGACGATGTTTACTGGTGTACCGCCGACGTCGGTTGGGTCACCGGCCATTCCTACATCACCTACGGACCTCTCGCCAATGGCGTGACTCAGGTCATGTATGAAGGTGCTCCCAATCATCCCGACTTCGGTCGCTTCTGGGATATCGTCGAGAAGTACGGTGTCACCATCTTTTACACTGCTCCAACCGCCATTCGTGCCTTCATCAAAGCGGGGGACCAATTCCCTGATTCGCGCGATCTTTCCTCACTCCGACTTCTCGGCACCGTAGGTGAGCCGATCAATCCGGAAGCCTGGATCTGGTACCACAAAAAGATTGGTGGCGGACGTTGTCCCATTGTCGACACTTGGTGGCAAACCGAAACCGGCGCCATCATGATTTCACCCCTCCCCGGCTGCACTCCCACCAAACCCGGCACGGCAACACTGCCCTTCTTTGGAGTCGACGCTGCCATCCTCGACGAGACCGGCGAAGAATGCGGTCCCAACGAAGGGGGCAAGCTGGTCATCCGAAAGCCTTGGCCATCAATGCTTCGCAGCATCTATGGCGACAAAAAGCGTTATCGCGACACTTACTGGAACGACTATGAAGGCATGTATACTGCCGGTGACGGAGCCCGTACTGACAAGCAAGGCAACTTCTGGATCGTCGGCCGTCTCGATGACGTCCTTAACGTCTCCGGCCACCGCCTTGGGACCGCCGAAGTGGAAAGTGCCCTTGTTGAACACAAAACAGTCGCCGAGTCTGCGGTCGTGGGACGTCCCCACGAAATCAAAGGACAAGGCGTCGTGGCCTTCGTTACCGTAAAAGGCAATGTCAAAACTTCCGACGCACTCGCCAAGGAACTCCGCAACCACGTTGGCAAAGTCATTGGGGCAATCGCCAAGCCCGACGAAATCTATTTTACTCCCTCGCTTCCCAAGACCCGTTCCGGGAAGATTATGCGACGCCTTCTCAAGGAACTCGTCGCTACCGGAGAGGTTTCGGGTAACCTCACCACTCTTGAGGACTACAGCGTCATCGCCGACCTTCAGAAGAACCTCAAAAAGTAAGATTTATCATGACCCGCACCCGATTCGGCTTCGCCGTAATTTTTCAATCATTCGGACTCCTGCGCAAAACAAAGCGTATGACCGACGCGGCTTTTGAAGCCCATCTGATGCAGGATGGCGAAGAATTACTCGGGAAATACTGTTGGAAGAACATCGAAAACATCGAAGATCTTTCGATGGAATACTGGAACATCCGCCGCCTCGAACGAGAGCAAAAAGAAATTCAGGAAAAAATCGACGATGCCGAACAAATTCTGGGAAATGCCCACCAACGTCGCGCCGAAGCCGCTGACCGTTCCAAAGAAATGGGGCAAGGGCTTTACGAACGACGCGAGGAACTTTTCGAGACCCTTGATAAACTTAAAATCAAACGGGATGACATCAAAACAGAGGCCCAATACATCAAACGCAAGTACGAGGCTTTTAGAATGAAGGCCCGCGTCCTCAAAGAAGAAGGACAGGATGATACTGAACAATATCGGGAATGCCGCGAGAGGCTCATCAAACTCAAGGATACATTTAACGAATTTAAAGAAGTCTTGATGGATGTGGAAAATCGTATCGACGCCGAACAAGGCAATCTCAACGAACTCCAGACCCAAATTGATCAGAAGCTGCAAGGCACCAAGGACGAAACATCTGAAAGCTATTCTCAAATTAGTCGCGCCAACAAGGATATCACAAAGTATCAGGCTGAACTTGGATTACTTCAGGAAGAAGACAGCGTGCTCTGTCGTGAAATCGGTCGTTATCTCAATCTCAACTTCAAAGATCCTGCCTGCAAAAAAGTCTACGCCAAACACTCGGGACTGCTGGAACAGCTAACGCTCCTACGTGACTCTGTCGCCTGGAATCGAAAGTTAGTTGAACGAATCACCAAGTAAATCATTCCTGTCGAAGGTGATGTTATTCGATAGTCACAATCACCTTCAAAATCACCGCTTTGATCAACATCGTGATGATCTGATCTCGGAGATGCGCAGAGTCGGCATCAGTCGATGCGTCGTCAATGGCACCACTGAATCAGACTGGCCAAAAGTAAAGAGACTCGCTCAGGACCACCCGGACCTTGTGATTCCCTCATACGGATTACATCCTTGGCACCTCAAGCAACGCTCAGACCACTGGTTGAACACTCTTGCGGACCTTCTCATAGAGTCACCAAACGCCGCAATCGGCGAATGTGGACTTGATCGTTGGCTCAGGGATCACGACATCGGACTTCAACTTCCCATTTTCCAAAAACACCTAGATCTAGCGGTTCAATTTGATCGCCCCATCACCATTCACTGTCTTAAAGCCTGGGGTCCTCTTCTCACACTTCTCAAGCAAGGCACGGTTCTCCCTACTCGCCTCCTTCTTCATTCCTACTCAGGATCCCTGGAAACGGCGAAAGAACTTCTAAAGCTCGGCGCTCACTTTTCCTTTTCCGGATATTTCCTTAATTCAAGAAAGGAAAAGATTCAGGAAATCTTCCGCCAGCTTCCTCCTGATCGCATACTCGTGGAAACGGACGCGCCAGACATGCGCCCTCCATCGCCAAATTATCAGCTTGAAGATCTCAATCATCCCGCAAACCTGAAAGACATCGTAATTCAATGCGCCCAAGTTCTTAACATTCCTACTGAACAATTTGCGCAAAACTCACGTAACTTTTTTAACATCGCATTATCCCAGAAATGAAATTCCTTCAAACCCTTCTCATCTTCGGCCTCTTCTCGACCCCAGTCTCTGAGGCCGAAAACCCCAAAGTTCACGACGCCAAAAACAAGAAAATCAAAGTCACTCCCCCGAAGAAGGATCCCGAACTCGCCAAGTTTTACATCAATCGCAAGACGTCACCCCGCGCTAAGACCACCACTCCTTTAGAAACCACCCTTCCTCTTAAATTAGAAAAAGGAACCCGCATCGCCCTCATCGGGAATCTCCTCCTCGATGCCGAGCGCCGCTACGGGCATCTCGAAACCCTCCTCCACCAACATCATCCCAATCACGGACTCACCGTCCGAAATCTCGCCTGGCCAGCCGACGAAATCGACCTCATGCCACGCCCCGATAACTTCGGCGATCTCGATCAACACCTCACCTATTTCAAAGCGGATGTCATTCTTGCCGCCTATGGATATAATGAATCATTTGCGGGAGAAGAAGGTCTTCCTGCATTTAGAAAACGCCTAGAAAAATTTCTCACTCACCTCAAATCCCAAGCCTATAACGGCAATTCCGCACCTCGGATTATTCTCCTCTCCCCGCATCTTGCGCCTGATGGCTATTTCCTCAGCCCCGAAAAAGAATTGGCGCTAATAGCCAGTCAAAAAAAAGTCGTCGTTCGTTACGCAAGCGTTATGAAATCAGAAGCTCTGAAACATCAAGTTGCTTACGTCAATCTCATTCAAAGCGCCCCAAAAAAAGTCACCGCACTTCCCCAAACTATCACCATCGACGGCCATGCTCTGAACCTCGACGGTCACGCCGAATTTGCAAACGCCACCTTTAAGGCCCTTTTCCAAAAAGATCCCACTGCCATCAACGAAGAGCTCCGCTCCATTGTCGTCGATAAAGCCGCCCAGTTCTTCTACCGCTATCGTCCTCTCAATACCTTCTACTACACCGGAGCTCGCAACAAATCCTACGGCTACCTCGACTTCCTTCCCGCAATGCGAAATTTCGATCTCATGGTCGCGAATCGCGACAAGGCCATTCACACCACCGCTTCCACTGGCAAGACCACCAAGCCTGACGATTCCAATCTTCCAAAGATGGACGACGTCCTCCTCTCACGGGGTGCTAACAAATTCCTCTCCGTTGCCGACGAACTCAAAGCCTTCAAAGTTGACCCTCGTTTCGAGGTGAATTGTTTCGCTTCCGAAGAAGACTTTCCCGAAATGGCCTGCCCCATTCAAATGCGTTGGGACGACCGCGGACGCCTCTGGGTCTCAACCTCCGTGACTTATCCGCACGTCTATCCCGGTCAGAAGCCCTGCGATAAAATCATTATCCTCGAAGACACAGACCAAGATGGAAAAGCTGATAAATGCACCACTTGGGCCGATGACCTTCACATCCCGCTCTCTTTCGTCCTCGATGGAAATGGCGGCGTTTATTGCTCGGAAGAACCTCACCTGACCCACCTCACCGATCGTGATGGCGACGGGAAAATGGATCACCGCCAAATCCTCTTCACCGGATTCGGCTGTGAGGACTCCCACCATGCCCTTCACGACTTCACCTGGACTCCCGGCGGTGATCTCCTCTTCCGCGAATCCATCTTCCACAACAGCCAGGTTGAAACCGCCTACGGACCGATTCGCGCCAAGAACTCTTCCTGGTTTCTCTACCATCCTTCGAACAAAAAACTCACTGCCTTTGGAGCCTATCCCAACACAAATCCGTGGGGCGTCACATTTGACCCGTGGGGCAACCATGTCGCCTCTCACCCCGTCTTCGCCTCTACCTTCCACGCCACCAACCTCACTTATCCCGCACAACATCCCAGAGCCAATGGCATGCAAGCCTACTCTGGAGTTTGCGGACAGGATTTTGTTTCCCACGACTTCTGGCCCGACGAAATGCAAGGCGGTTTCATCAAAGCCCGCTACAAACCCACCAACAAAATCGAATTTCACACGTGGACTGAAGAAGATGATCACTTCTCGGAGAAATTTCAATTCGACCTCATCTTCTCGACCAATCTTTCCTTTATCCCCGTCGACCTCAACTTCGGCCCACGCGGAGCCTGCTACGTCTGTGATTGGTATAACCCCGTCAAAGGCCACGCCCAATACTCCCTCCGCGACCCTCGTCGCGACCGCAAGGCCGGCCGCATCTGGCGAATCGTCCCCAAAGGAGCCAAGCTCGCCGATGCTCCTAAAATCAACGGCGCATCGATGACGGAATTGTTAGACCTGCTCAAATCTCCCCATTACCGCACCCGCTATCGCGCCAAACTCGAACTCCGTGCCCGTAGCAGAGGCTCTCAGCCTCTGACTTCTCCCGACGATCTTCTCGCGACCTTGAACGCGTGGGCTACCAAACAATCCAATCCTCTCCACCTCCTTGAAGCTCTTTGGCTTTACCAAGCCCTCGACAGCCCAAATCTTGAACTCCTCGAAAATCTCATCAAGTGCGACGACCACCTCGTAGCAGCTTCGGCCTTCGGCCCACTTCGATTTGTTGACACTCCATCAGCATTCACTTCAAAGCTTCTCGCATTTGGAGCAAGCCACCCTTCTCAACACGTTCGACGCGAAGCCAGCCTTTGCGCATCCTACATTGGAGAAAAGGATGCTCTCGAAGCGATTTCACCCGTCCTCGACCAACCCGCAGATACTCACCTCGCCTACGCCATCCGCTCGTCATTCAATTCAGAAAAACTCAAAGTCCATTGGCTTCCTGACACCCAAAAGAAACTCGCAGCCCTCGCCAAGCCGATCGTCGAAGCGAAAACAAAACTCACTCGTGAACAGAAGCAATTCGATCGACAAAAGAACCTTGCCATTGTCAAAATCGGGACCATCCCCGAGCGCCTTCTTTTCACTCAGGACAGGTTCACTGTTAAGGCCGGGCAGTCGGTGAAGCTGGTCTTCACCAACCCTGACGCTACCGACCACAACCTCCTCATTCTAGCCAAGGGAACGCCTATCCAGGAAATCGGAGAAAAGGCCAATCTCATGGCCGCAGACCCCAAGGCAGCCAGGAAACATTATATTCCCGACGACAAACGCATCCTGCACGCAACCAAGATGCTCAAGGTCGGACAAAGCGAAACCCTACGCTTCAAAGCCCCCACTTCTCCGGGGACCTATCCTTTTCTCTGCACCTTCCCCGGGCACTGGACCATCATGAAGGGCGAAATGATCGTGGAGTAATTCCCTAGTGATCCTCCTTCTTCGGGATGGGCGCCCTCTCAGCACCTTCGAGAGTGTGTAACCAATGCCAGATCGCCTCGAACTGCGGATCGGCCTTACCCTCGAAGAAGGCCGGGTTGAGCGCCCTTTCCTTATCGACAGTATACTTCGGCATGATGGTCAGCGGCTGGAATCGCTGTGGCCAGTACATCCACGAATGGTAGTAGCCCGGGCGAAGACGTTCGCCGGAAAGCTGAAGGTTAGGCCCCTGCCCCTCAAACGCCTGCAAGGCGGGTGTTTCCCCGGCGGCATGACAGGTAACGCAGGCGTATCCCTTAATGCCCGCAATATCGGCACCCATCTTGACAAGTTCGGGGTCGACTTTGAACTCCGACTTCCCGAAATCCATACCAGCCCGATAAGCGAGGCCTTTGGCCAAGTGGTCGGACCGACTGTGGAAGGTCGGCATTTTGGCACCCATCCAGGGGCGGACTTTTTGATTCTGTCCTTTGAAGAGAGATTGAAGCCAATCCCCGCGCAGTTTCTCACCAGCCAACGAAATGTCAGGCAGCTTGTTTTCGCCAGAATGACATGAGTGACACTGCAAACGCTCAATAGTGCGATTGGCATACTCGTGAGGAACAAAGCGGCGCAGCGCGGTGAAGTTCTTATTCCCATCAATATTCTTGAAAGCAAGAAGCGCTTGCTTGTCCTCGATTCCGAGTCCCAACTCCGGAGCATTTCCTTCCTCCTCGGAAAGACATCCCTTCTCCATCCACTCGGCATTCCACATCTCCTTCAATCCGACGGCCTCGAACTCATACGTCACGCCCTTGCCAGGCTCGTGGCACACCGCACAACGTTGGGCGACCAACTTCTTACCTCGCGCGGTATCACCACCAGAAGCGGCCAGCGTCTTGGGCGATCTCGCGTCAATCCACGCCCCTAGGTTCGCGGCTTCGTCCTCATTCAAACGCAGATCAGGGAAAATAGTATGCTTGGCATGCCCGGCAGGATTCAACAAATGCGTCTGCAGTCCCCCAGAGGTGTATTTTGAAATCTTGATCAGCTTTTCTATCCACGGCTGAAGATGAAGTTCTTCGGCAAGAAGTTTTCCTGCTGCGACATCACCTTTCTGTGATTTCAACTCTCTGCTCTTCAAGGTAGTCAAATAAGCAGCAATGTCATTGGCCTCGTCAGGAGCCACGCTTGGGCAATAATCCTCCGGCTTCTTGACCCACTGCTCGAGCCATCCGGCATGCATACGGTTTCCGATGTTTTTGAAATCAGGCAGACTCTCAAATAACTCTGGCATCACTCCGTCTTTGAAATAATTCTTATCCGCGGTGTGACACTTCACACATTGCGCAGCTGCGAAGAGATTGCGGCCCGAACGCGCCTTATCTTTGGTTGCGAGCATAGAATTTGAGGAATAACGATAGGCCGATGGCTTAACCGGCTCCCAAACAAATTCAGACCCACTCCAGAGGAAGCGTAACTGGCTTTTCCCATTGCTTGCTTTCTTGAAGTGGCAGAAAAGCGACTGCGGCCCGGCCTCCAATTCCATTGGGTCGCATTCCAGCGGGAGGTCGCCCTCCATCACCTTTTTGCCGTTGATCTTCAAACTGGCCCAGCCCCGTCCCTCGAGACGGAAAGCCAACTTGTCACGAGTCTCCACCACTATGTCACCTTCAAAGACTCCCTGATCTCCCCCAATAAACGCAGTGACTCCGTCTTTCCGATCTAAAGTAATCGCGAGGCGATCCATCACTACCGCATCATCGGCACTGCCTTTTGATGTGCTCAAAATTAATCCGGGCTCGCCGAGGGCTTCCTTCTTGATCACTGGAAGATTCGCAAGATCCAATTCGTGATCAGCAAAGGTCGGGTGCAGATTATGAATGGTATTCCAGATCGTTTCTTTAAATGCCTTCTTTTTGTCGTCCGCCAAATCCATACGAATTTCCATCTGCATCGCTGGAGTCATTTTTGGTATGTAGAGGAATACCGATTTCCCATCTTTAAGAAGCTTGGCCGCGCGAACTTCAACGGAGTCCACCTGATTAACCGAGCCTTTCGAAGGTTCGACGAGAGCTTTGTCACGAGCGGCAGTGTCAGGATCATCAATCGAGAATCGGCCCGAACCGTATTGTGGACCCCAGACATAATCCCACTTACTTACCGCATAACGCCGGGGGTCATTAGCAACCTCGGCATCGAGCATTCCACTGAATTCAACGCGAATACCATTCTCATAAGCCTCCAGCTTCAGTGGCAGGGGCTTTTCATCACAGATAAAGCGTACGCGCTGAAAACCGGTTCCACCATTGGACTGCCACCCACGGAATCCCATTAAGTAAAGATGACCCGATTTGGGGTGGAAACGTCCGCGCATTGCCGCCGTGGTCAACTCTACCGGCAAACGATAAACTCCTCCTTGCACCTGCCCATTCACCTCGTCGATCAGGGTGCGATAGATCGAGCTCTTTCCGTAGGAAATATGGATCATTTTTCCGGCATGGTTATTCCAGGAGCTATTTTCCGGAACCCAGAACTGACTCCCGCTCGAGTTATCGACATAATAGGGCAACCAACACAGCGGACGTTCATAGTCGGTCGGTGCACCCGGTAATGTTTGCACGAATTTCTTATCCTTCCACTCACTCGGCACAACTCCGTGGAAGCTGCTACCATTCTGGTTACTCCAGGTAATCTTACACCGTGGAACATAACTCCCCTCGTTCTCGCCTGTCGTCATCTCGCCATTTGGCCCGAGTCCCAAGCCGCCCGGAGCTCGCAATCCCCACGCCAACTTCTTAAGTTCCTTCCCGTCGGCGCTCACCCTAAGAATTGTTCCATTGTGCTCGGTCAGCTCGGTAAAGCCCCGGCCACCCGACATCACGGGAGCACCTTTGCTGAAGTAGAAGTTACCCTCCTTGTCGGTCTGAAGATCGAAGGCAAACTCATGGAATCCCGGCGTGATAAGCACATCGTTATTAAAACATTCGTAAAAGTCGGCTTCTCCATCTCCATTGAGATCATGGAGCCGTGTTAATTGATCCCGCCCGTGCGTGAAGATCACGCCATTGACAATTTTGAGGCCAAGAGTCTGGTAAAGCCCGCTGGCAAATCGACGCCAGGTAATCTTCGATAAATCTCCATCAATTCCCGAGGCAATCCACACGTCACCATTCCAGGTCGAACATGCCACACGTTTTCCATCGGGGAAGAAATCGTAACCTCCGAAGCGAATATTCGACTCCCAGGGATTATCCTTGGGCAGCGGGATATCATCCACCACATAACCCACTTTCGCATCACTCACCCGACCTTTAACCTCGACTGTTTCCGGGAAGAGAGATGGTCCACCCTTAATAAAACTCTTGATGCTGACTCTCTTAACCACAGGAATTTTCACACCTTCAGGCGCATACACCAAATCGAAGGAGCCTTCCGTTCCCTTCGCCAATGAAACCACCAAACGACCGGAATCAAGAGTCTCTAGAGATACTCCTCTGCGAGCTCCCCGAAGCTGAACTGCAATCTTGCGTCCATCTTTGAGCGGATCGAGGACGAGAATTTCAACTTTATTCTTCATCTTTTCAAACCGGAACGATCGCACCAGTCCACCACCGAGACTCCAGGGCATCTCAAGAATATTGGATCCTCCGGCAGTGTAGCTCAAGACCGTGCCGGACTCGTGGCGATAGATCCCAAGATACTCGGCTTGTTCATCAGGAAGCGGACCGTTCTTGGTCTTGCGCGGGTCCTCCCATGTTCCATTCACTGCGATTCCGGGGCCCTTGTTTGTTGCAAAAAAGTAATTCTTTCGATTTTCAGGTAGATATGAGTTGTCAGCATGACGACCACTCCAAGGAGTTCCCGCCATCTTCACCACACCATCAAACCCGGCAACCATTCTCAGTGTTTCAGTATCAAAAACAACAGAGCAATCTTCTTTGTCTCCGAGTTTGATCGCGATTCCCTTAAGGACTGCCACCTCTCCTTTCGGGCCGAAACCTAGAAAAGTATCGCTAATGAAAGGACCAGTATCCATCGCATCCCACCAGGCTACCTTCGGATTGGCGGCCATCCGCTCCTGGGTCAACTCTGCTCTTGTTTTCCCAAACATATTTCCAGACGACAGGGCCGCCAAACCGCTCAAAAAAATCGCACGCAAGAACATCGAACGGAACATGCCAAGAGATGAAGCCTCGATCAAACTCATAAAAACGCATGGTATCGCTGTAAAAAGCTCTTCTCCTGTCAAAGATTCAGTCTAAAAGAGGACATGCTTATCCGATTCATTCTTCTGCTTCTGGTCGGCACCTCCATCTCATGTAGCAGCGCTGCAAAGAAAGCCGAGCTCGACCGACAAAACATCTTCTTTGCTGAATTCTACTACGAACAAGGATTCCCCGACCGCTCCATTGCTCATGCTAGGAAAATAAAACCCAATTCCCCCAACTACGCCGCGGCCCGGGATTGGATCGAAAGAGCCTCCGATGAAGGTGACGAGTCCGACTACTTCGAGTAAGTTACGAAAAACTCTTTTTCCACTAGAAGTCCCAACCAAAAGCAAATTCACTGATCTCGCCCTATGAAAAGAATCAATCAAATCCTGGTGATCACGCTCTTGATGATCGTTGGAATTCTCCCGACCACAGCTTTCGACTCAGTGAAGGTGATGAGCTTCAATATCCGCTACGGGGCAGCGAAGGATGGCATTAACAAATGGGAGAATCGCAAGAATCTTGTCCTTGATACCATCAAGGATTCCAATCCCGACCTTCTTGGCCTGCAAGAGGTTCTTGGATTCCAGGCCGACTTCCTTAAGAAAAACCTCCCCGGCTACGCCTTCCACGGAGTTGGACGTGAGGACGGAAAGGAAAAAGGAGAATACGTTCCACTGATGTACAAGACGACGCGCTTTGCTTTGGAACGCTCCGGACATTTTTGGTTCAGCGAAACTCCCGATGAAGCCGGTAGCAAGAGTTGGGATTCCTCACTTCCACGAATGCTTAGCTGGGTGGCCCTTCGTGATCTCAAAAACGAGAAAATCTTCATCTTTGCCAATGCTCACTACGATCATCGTGGAAACGTCGCCCGTCTCGAATCAGCCAAACTTATGCGCAAGCAATGGGAGTCTATCGAAGGAGATTTCCCCCTCATCATCACTGGGGATTTTAATACGACCGAAGACGGAAAGCCCTACGCAGCACTTCTCAATGGCCCAAACGACGGTAGCGCAAAGCTCGTCGACAGTTACCGCGTCATTCATCCAAACCGACAACCCGACGAAGCCAGTTTTGGGGGATTTAAAGGCATCAGAAAAGGGTCGCGAATCGATTGGATTCTCCACTCGGAGAAATTCACCACTCGCAACGCCACGATCAACTACACGCAGGAAAGTGGCCGCTATCCTTCCGACCACTACCCGATTGAAGCCCTTCTGCGCTACCGGTAGGACAGTTTAGATCTCTTTTTATTGCGAGATCCTCTCATTGTCTTAGCTTTGAGGGGATTCCTCTGATGTATCTACGTTCCTGCTGCTCGGCGTTGCTCGCCTTTTCCCTCCTCTTGTCCACGGCCCGGTCCGAAGAGGTCGTCCTTCAGTATTTCAATACCGAGTGGTCTGAGATTGAGCGGCGAATTCCAGAGGTTGCCGAAGCAGGATACACCTCACTCTGGCTTCCACCGCCTTTCAAAGGAGCGTCGGGAACATACTCCGTGGGATTCGACACCTTTGATCGCTTCGATCTCGGAGACAAGGACCAGATGGGCACCATCCCCACGAAGTATGGGACAAAAAAAGAACTTCTAAGCCTCATCTTGATCGCTCATCGATTTGGGCTCAAAGTCTACTTCGACAATGTCATGGCTCACTGCGGTGGGCCGCTCGACAACAACACCGGTGTCGGCGAACTCTTCCCCGATTTACCTGGATTTGTGCCCGAAGATTTTCACCTCGTCCGCGACGGTAATCAATGGCGCAAGGCCTCCGATTCAATTAACTATCAAGACGAATGGCAGGTTCTTAATCGCAATCCTTTTGGCTGGGACATCGCACAAGAGGATCCCAACACCAGCTTCAACCCAAATGGCACCACCGAGGGGCAGGACTACCCCAAGTGGAGCGGCATTCGTCATCCAGGACAGACCCATCTCTACCTCGATAACGACCTCCCACTCGGGACGAATTTCGCCGGGGATCCGGTTTACACTTTTGCTGACAAAGAACCCTTTAACGACACCGGATATGGAATAAACAACACCGGTGCGGATAACGGAAAGTTCGACTGGGACGATACAAATTCCAATGGACAACACGATGCCGGAGAAACATCCGAACCCTACACCGATAACGGTATTGACCCCAGCAACCCCGATCACCGGAACACCACCTGGGGGTTTGGCGATGGCATCTTCAATATGGGCGATCCCCTTAATGAAGACGTCAACCAAATGCTTTTCCGACAAGTAAGATGGTTCACCGATATCGCCAAACCCGACGGCTTCCGACTCGACGCCGTGAAGCATGTTCCCTCATATTTCTTCGGCCAGCAAAGCGGAGCCAACAAGGACAATTCCAACGCGGGATACAACGGACAGATCCAAGAGCAATTTAACCTCACCCGCGGTCACACTGACTGGGGGAACCACCGCAATACTGTTTACGAAAACGCTCTTAACCGCGACGACGCGCTCCTCTTTGGCGAACACCTTGGAGCACCACCTGCCGACGACGCGTATCTCGAAGCAGGCATGCGCATTGCCAACGATGACTTTCTCAACACCATCGGTGGGTTTTCCGGCATTGGGAACAGCCTCTCGGGTTTTGATCAAAGGGCCTACGGACACAACGGTCGTTCACCTGTCGAAGTCGTGGCCTACCCTCTGAGTCACGACAATAACTTCATGAACGGCGACGATCGTCCAGCCGCCTTCCAATACATGCTCACTCGCGAAGGACTCCCCATCGTATACACCGACGGATACAACATCCAGGGTGGACCTGATTATTTCCCCAAACCATCCTACATCCCCTTCCTAGGCCAGTTCAATCAGAAGTGGGTCACCGGACCGCTTAAGGTACGCCGCGACTTTATTCGTGGCGAACAAATTCCTATATGGAATGAACAGAACTTCGCCGCTTGGGAAATGCAAGACAAACGAGAAAACGGCTCTATGACAGATTCCGACGGCACCGTTCTCCTCGTCATGATGGCACGCAATTACATCGATGGACAATCAGGCGACAACGCCATTTCCACCTTCCCGGCGGACGCCCATCTCCGCAACTACTCGGAATACGGAGGCAGTTTCACTGTAAGAGTTGGCAACGACGGTCGACTTCGTAACGGTGAGGGGAATTTTCTCATCGTCCCAAGTGGCGGCTACTTCGCTTTTAGTTGGGACAATCCACGCATCCCGTCAGTGTTTGAGGGCGAAGATGATGAGGGCGCCCGCTCCATCGAATTTTATCAAGGAGCCAATCGCGCCCCCATGATGACTCATGTCCGTCAGGACGGACGCGATGGCGACGGCAGTGATACAAAAATGATTCCGCGCATCACAGAGGTGAATAATCTTCGCATTCTCGGGCGGGCCGATGGTTCCGCCGTGAACATGCTCATGAAACTCGACGGCGGCATCGATTTAAACAACAATGGCCGCGACAATCCACCGCCGGAGGATCGCTTTTTTGATCAAGGCCTCGATCTCTTCACCGGTTACGAACAAACGCAGTTCGTGCGACGTACTAATGAGAAATTCGCAGCTGCCGACGTCGCGAGAAACTCAACCGGCTCGGCCGGCTCCGAATCCTGGGAAGTGGTTATGGGAAATGCCACCGCGACTCTTTCCCGGAACAATGGCACCGCGATCAAGTCCGACACCGGAGCTGTACAATGGACTTACCACAATCCTGAGGCTAATGATGACAACGGCACCCCACAGCTCGTTGTCACTCCGAACAACTTCGTCGATCTCCTCGTCAAGATCGGCTACACGGGCGACCCCGACGCCGCTTGGGTCTACTACACCACTGATGGCACAACTTACCCTGAAGGATCACTCGGCGTCGGTGCAGGCACGACTCAAGTCGCCTCCATGTTCCGAAGCTACGATGGAAATACCGACGGTGGAGGAACTCCAACATGGTGGGCCGCGAACCTCCCTTCGTTTCCTCCCGGCACCTTGCTGCGATACAAGATCGGCGTTCACAAAAACGGCGCTCCGGATCGCTTCCCCTTCTCTCAACGGGACATCGATCTCAAAAAACGCATGGAAACCCAATTCGAAATCAGCGGATTCGATCCCGCAACCGTCACCTACTACCCACACAACGACCACGGTGAAAAAGTGACCGGACTTGACGAAGGATTCCACGTTCTGCGTAGCAAGGCCTTCCTCAATCGAAGTGGTCGCGCCTCGATCTTTCGAACCCAAACCCAGACCTTCTATTACGATCTTGCCCGTGCGGATGGCATCTGCCTTTTCCCCAAAGAGGACGATACAATCGGCGGGAGTAGCTACGGTGCGGTCGCGCTAAGCGATTCATCCGTAACGGAGGTTTGTTATCAGATTCTCGATAGTGATTCTGGCAACGACTCCGCCGACTATGGAAACGGAACAGGCAACTGGGCCAAGGCCAGCGAACTGACAGTTCCCGGCCAGCTCGGAAACACTGGTTTCACCAAGGAGTGGCGCTTTGACTACCGGAATGTTCCATCCTCCGGATCTGCTACCATCAGGGTTCGCTTCAAAGAAGCTTCGTCTTCCACCAATCAAAACTTCACCGACGAAGCGGGACACTACACCACCATTACCCGGACCGTGAATACCGGCTTCCCCGCCAACTACCGCATCGCCTTCCCCATGAACGATGGTGAAGTCGTCGATGAAAACTACGTCATGAAAGTTCTTTTCGACAAATCGCTCGGCTTTGAAATCCCGGACACCCAACTACTCGAAGAATTCACCATCACGATCGACGGTATTCCTTTGGCCGAAAATACTCTTTCCATCATCCGGGGCGAAACTCCCACCGACGACGCCCTCGCGGTCGCTCTACCCAATAGCTACAATGGCGACCCTGAATTCCTTCACAAAGTCCGCGCCATCCACCTGCGCGGCGACACAACCCTCACAGACACCCGCCTTGTCAAATCCGCCGTCGCCGCCTTACCCGATTCCGATGGCGACCAACTCCCCGATTCCTGGGAACTCCTCTACACTCTCGACCCGAATAACCCGACCGGGATCCACGGAGCTCTTGGTGATTTCGACCAAGACGGAGCAACCAACCTTATGGAATATCTCATTGGATCAAATCCAATTGATCCAGACGCATCGACCCTCCTCATTCCTGATCTCACCGCGAATCCCGACAATACTGTTGATCTCAACTTCCGCGTCATTCCAGGCCGTCAGTATCGCGTTGAATATTCAAATAACCTCTCCGATTGGTTCTACGCCTCAAACCCGATATCCGTCGTTGGCGAAAATGGCAGCTATTCCTGGAGCGACGATGGCACCACAACCGGAGGACTTCCCGGACTGAGCGACCAGCGATTCTACCGTATCGAGGTCTCCCTTCCCTGAGTGCCGCCCCAGAAATCAAAAAAAAGCGTTAGTTGGACAGGGGTTTGGGCGTATTCCCTTTCCTATGAAACACTGCGCTATTGGCACCCTCGTGGGACTACTCGCCCTTTGCGGGGCCAACGCTCAAAAAGGAAACCGCAAAGGTCATGAAAACATGGCCAAGATCGTTCCGGACAGGCTCATCCCCGCCGCTCCAGTCCTGAATGTCAACGACGCCCTCAAGGCCTTCATCATTCATGAAGACTTCGTGATCGAGGCAGTTGTCGCCGAGCCTCTCGTCGACAAACCAGTCGCGCTCGCCTTCGACGCCCGGGGACGTATGTGGGTTTGCGAAATGCGCGGTTACATGGCCGACATTGACGGGACCACCGAAAACAAGCCACAAGGCCGCATCGTCATCCTCGAAGACACGACCGGAAATGGATCCGTGGACAAACGCACGGTCTTCCTCGACGACATCCTCCTTCCTCGCTCCATCGCCATCGTCCCCGGCGGCATCCTCTTCGGTGACCAACAAAACCTCTACTTCGTCGAAAACGATAACGATAAACCCAAGGACAAACCCAAGATACTTGATCCCAAGTATGCCCAAGGCGGCAACGTGGAGCACAAGTCCAACGGGATGATGCCTGCCATCGACAATTGGATGTATAATGCCAAGTCCGCTTACCGATACAAATTTCAACACGGCCAACTCGTCAAAGGAGGCACTTCCTTCCGTGGTCAGTGGGGCATCAGCCAGGACAACCTCGGGCGCCTCTTTTTCAACTCCAACAGCACGATGCTTATCGGAGACCGAGTTCTCCCCAATCTCCTCGAGGGAAACAAGAGCGTCAAAATGAAGGCCGGCATCACTGAGCGGGTTGGCAGCAATGCCGTTCACCCAAGCCGAGTCACGCCGGGGCTTAATCGAGCCTACATCTCCAGCCTCAATGGCTACAAGAGCAATACCATCGACCCCAAGACCTTTAAACTGACCAACTGCACCGCTGCTTGTGGTCCCGTGATCTATCGCGGTTCCAACTTCCCTGAAAAATTCAACGGCTGGTCTTTCATCTGTGAATCCGGTGCCCAGATGATCAAGGCCGTCAAAGTCGACTATTTCGATGGCCACATCAAAGGATCCCACCCACTCGGCGAGAAGGAATTCCTCACATCCACCGACGAACGCTTCCGTCCCGTCAATATCCACAACGCACCCGATGGCAGCCTCTACCTCGTCGATCTTTACCACGGTATCATTCAGCACAAAACCTACATGACTTCCTACCTCCGGGAGCAGACCCTCAGCCGCAAGCTTGAAGGCCCCGGACTCGGACACGGGCGTATCTACCGTATTCGCGCCAAGAGTAAGCCTCTCGCCAAAGTCCCCGATCTCGAAAAAGCCGACACCGATGCTCTCATCGCCCAACTCGCCAGCCCCACCGGGGCTCTCCGCGATCTGGCCCAGCAACAGCTAATCGGACGCCAGGCCGATCCAGCCCCGATTCGCTCAGCCCTCGGCAAAGCCGTTTCCAAGAAAATGAACCTCGCCACCATTCACCTCCTTTGGACCCTCGAGGGATTGGGCGAGCTTCAGGCACAGGACATTCTCGCTGCAATCGACACCGGAAACGAAGACCTTATCACCTCTGCTCTCTACGCGGCTCTCTCACTGGGTGATTCCGAACGTGCACAACTCACCGACAAGGTTGCCTCGCTCTCCGCGAAGCCCACGACTCTACCTTATCAGGCACGTGTTTTGGCCTCAATTAACAATAAGAAAGCGCAGGGAGCCCTCGTCAAACTCCTCAAAAAGAACGGCAAGGATTCCTTCGTTCGCGAAGCTGCAATTGCCGGTCTCTCCACCAACGCCCACCTCTTCGCAAGCGTCAACAAAGGCCAATACTCCGAAAAGAAGTTCGACGACTGGCTCGCTGCCGCGGCCAAAGGCCCGAAGAAGTCAATCGACCCAGCCACCTTCCTGAAAGGTGATCACCTCGCCTCCTACAAGCGTGGACAGGCTCTCTTCGAGGGCAAGGCCGCCTGCATCGGCTGTCACGGAACAACCGGCGAGGGTCTTCCCAACCTTGGACCAACCCTCGCCGGATCCGATTGGGTTACCGGAGACAAAGATCGCCTCACCAAAATCCTCCTCCACGGTCTTACCGGTCCTATCAAGATCAACGGCAAGACCTTCACTCCCGTCGCCTTCATGCCCGGCCTCGCACAGAACCCGACCATCAGCGATAAGGACATGGCCGACGTGCTCACCTACATCCGTGCCGGATGGTCCAACCGAGCCTCCCAAATCCCCGTCGATTACGTCACAAAGATCCGTAATGACACTGCCGACCGTGGTGCCGGCCAGATGTATACCCAACAGGACTTCGATAAATAGAAAGCCCAATTAATCATCGACTCCAAACCCCCCCAGCGAGCTTTCCTGCTCGCGGAGATCTTCGAGAATATTGGTCATGTCTTCGAGTTCTTCCCAAAGAGATTTCACCACGAAGAGCGGCGCTTCATGCCTCACAGCGAGAGCAATACAGTCGCTGGGACGAGCATCAAGCTCAACAATCTTACGCTCCATGAGTTCGTTTTCCGCTTTCAGGAAAAGCCGCGAGTAAAAGACCTCGCCCTCCTGCCGCACGATGGTGGCGTGAAGCACTTCGGCGCCGAATGCCGTCAGGACATCGCTAAAAAGGTCATGCGTCAAGGGCCGCGGCGGTTTGGCCTTGGCCAAGACTGCATTGATTGAAGCTCCAATCGAGGGATCGATATAAAAAACAATGACTTTCTTTCCGTCGCCGAGGAACACAGCACAACCAGCCTGGGTGGGCAGAAGGGCCACCGGCTCGACTCGGACAAGATCTTTCATAGAAACAGTGTCGATGCTTCGGCCCCAATTGCCAGAGCGGACTTCGTCTAGTAGACGTCGCGGGCGTAGCGCTTTTCTTTCTTGAGAGCTTTGAAGTAATCGACAGCAGCTTTCTCACTGAGTCCACCGTGCTTCTGCGCAATGATGTGGAGAGCCTTGTCCACATCCTTGGCCATACGGGAAGCATCTCCACAAACGTAAAAATGTCCGCCTCCGTCAAGCCAGGACCAGAGCTCTGCTCCGGATTCCAACATCTTGTCCTGAACATAGATTTTCTCGGCCTGATCACGGGAGAATGCGAGGTCCAGACGAGTCAGAAGACCAGAGTCCTTCCGCGCCATGATTTCATCCTCGTAAATGAAATCCTTATCGCGATGTGGGTTACCAAAGAAGAGCCAGTTTCGTCCGGTCGCTTTGGAAATCTCTCTTTCTTCGAGGAAGGCCCGAAACGGAGCAATTCCGGTCCCCGGCCCCACCATAATGACATCCTTAGAAGTGTCCTCGGGAAGACGGAAAGCTTTGTTGCTATGGACAAAAACGCCTGAACAGGTGCCACCAACACGATCCGATAAATAAGTGGAGCAAACGCCACCACGATCACGGTCGTGGGTATTGTATCGCACAATCCCAACTGTCAGATGCACCTCACCCGGATGGGCGTTTGGACTCGAGGCAATCGAGTAGAGACGCGGCTGGAGCTTTCGCAACACGCCGACGAATTCCTCGCCATCGGAGAAATCGGCCGGGTGATCGATGATCAGATCGACCAGTTCACGTCCCCAGCAAAATTCATCGATCTCTTCCTTGCTGCCAGCTTCCACCATGGCACGAAGGAACGGCGAACCCGAACGCTCCTGCCAAAGAGTGAGGAGCTTTTTGTTCAGACTGCGAATATCGTATGAGGTGATGAGAGCCTCGCGAAGTGGAGCTTCCCCTCCGCCGGGCAGCGGAACCTCGTCCTTCACGTTAAAGGGAAGCATCTTAAGAATCTCATCGACGGACCCATCCGAGTTATAAGGCTTCACTCCGAGGGCATCGCCGGCCTGATACTCCAGGCCCGATCCCTCAAGAGAGATTTCCACATGAAAAGTCTCACGCTCGGAGTCTTCAGTATTGAGGTTGTAGGACTTGAGAACCGGCCCAGGGAATGGATTCTTCTTGCTGTAGGGCTCATCAACGATGACCTCAACTTCGGCCAGAGCAGCAGAAGCCCCCCCCATTGCGGACATCACGCCCTCTTTCCAAATCTTGAACTGGTCGTCGTAATCGACGTCGCAGTCGACACGCTCAAACATGCGCTTCGCGCCCAGAGCTTCAAGGCGAGTGTCAAATTCGATGCCGCATTGACAAAAGTCAGGATACTCCGAATCACCCAGCGAAAAGACCGAGAAATTCACATTTTCCAAGCTGGGAGAACTATCGCCCATGACGTGGGCGTGAAGGTCTGCGGCATTATCAGGTGGTTCACCATCTCCGTAGGTGCTCGTGATGATGAGAACGTTTTTCTCCGAAGGCAGTCGGGAAATATCATATTGTGCCATGTCGAAGACCTCAGGCTGGTAATTTCCAGCTTTGAGCGCCTTCATCAACTTTTTGGCACAGCCTTCGGAATTTCCAGTCTGGCTACCCCAGAGAATGGACACCGGAATAGCCGGACCAGCAGCTACGGAATCGTCCGGAGCACCTCCGGCGAGAGTTTTGGAAAGAAAATCACTGAGCCAGGCACGCTGTTCAGGAGTAAATGGAGCGGAGTCGGGAATAACTATCGGAGAACTCATCGAAAAAATGGACCGCTCGTGCGGCGGGGCGGAAACATGCCGTGGAGCAGTCAGGGTTTCAAGCGTGTTTCACAAAGGAAATAACACCAATTCTCAGTAAATCCATGAATTTCACTCATTGTCGGCTCAAATTCACATCTCCAATCTCGACAAATGACTGTCGATTGGATTCCTTAAATATCCAAATGATCCGGACTGTCGCTGCACTTACACTGCTCTTCTCTGAAGTGTTCTTCGCCCAGAGCAAGAGCACGTCGGCAAATCCCGCTCTCAAGGAGAAGACTTACAATACAGAGCTCACTGACGCCTACAACCGCATCGACCCACAAAATGACGGTTGGGATTCAGAAGCCCGGGGCGAAGCATACAGCTCCCAGCTCAAAGATTTTGTCCACTATCTGCTGCGAAACGACGATGAAACGACGGTTCCCGCTTCGGAGTTCAAAGGGCAGAGAATCCGACCAGCGACTCTCGAAACCATCTTCAGTGACTCGGGCATGACGGTGAAGAGGGGTAACAGCTCAGCTGAAAGGCATTCGCTGGAAAAAACTCTCCCCGAATTCCCAAGGAAAAAACTCAAATCCAAGGTGAAAGTCACCAAGATCGAAGAATCGGCCTGCGAAGCCCTCATTACCTTCAAAGGCCGGGGATTTCAGGTCAACACCCGCTGGCGATGCAAGTGGAGTAAATCCGATCCACCATTGTTAAGCTCGCTTTCCGTCCTTGATTACGAGGAGGTCGAGCAAACAGGCCAACCTCTTCTCACCGATGTTACCCATTCAGTCCTGGGAAGCACCAAGGCCTACCAGGAGCAATTAATCTACCCCGCCGATCACTGGAGATTGCGGCTCCCCCGGGATTTCGGACTCGACGCTGCCGCCAACCACGGCCTTGCGATCGGCGATGTCAATGGAGACGGTCTGGAAGACCTCTACCTATGTTTTGAAGGAGGACTTCCCAACAAATTATTTCTTCAAAACCCCGATGGAACCCTTCGCGACTTCACTCGGGAAAGTAATACCGGTTGGATGGATTTTTGCGCCGCCGCACTCCTTGTTGATCTCGACAATGATGGCGATAAGGACCTCGTGGTTTCCCAGGATTTTAAAATTCTCTTCATGGAGAACCTTGACGGCAAAGGACACTTTGAGCTGACTTTTGGAAGCTCCACTCTGTCGCAAAGCTTTTCATTAAGTGCCGCCGATTTCGATCTCGATGGGCTTCTCGACGTCTACATCTGCGGATACAACCCGTCCTACTCCACCTCCCGGGCGGGAGCTCTCGGCGAGCCCGTCCCCTTTCATGATGCAAATAATGGCGGAAGCAACATGCTTTGGCGGAATCACGGTGACTGGAATTTCGAAGATGTAGCCGCACAAGTTGGATTGGATCAGGACAATAGCCGGTTTTCCTTCGCCGCCAGCTGGGAGGACTATGACCAGGACGGAGATCTAGACCTCTACGTCGCCAATGACTTTGGCCGCAACTGTCTTTATCAAAACCAGGGCATAGGAGAAAACAAGCTACCCTTCTTTCGCAACGTCGCGCCCGCACTCAAAGTGGAGGATTCCTCGGCCGGGATGTCCGCCAGCTGGGGTGACTTTAATCGCGACGGCTGGATGGACCTTTACGTGAGCAACATGTTCTCATCCGCCGGAAATCGGATTACCTACCAGAGTCAATTTCAGGGCAAAGCCGACGAAAAAACGCGCGCTACTTTTCAACGAATGGCCCGGGGAAACACCCTCTTCGCCTCGGACGGAAAAGGAGGTTTCTCCGACCTCAGCCTCCAGTCCGGAACGACCATGGCGCGATGGAGCTGGGGCTCAACCTTCGCGGATTTAAACAATGATGGATGGTTGGATATTTTAGCGGCCAACGGTTTCATTACCGCTGAAGACACAGGGGACTTGTGAAGTGTTTACTGGCGACAGGTCGTGTCGCAATCACCACTCGATGCAACGGAACTCAGCGGCTTGAACAGTTACAAGCAGGGCTGGAAGGCACTCAACCGACTGCTCCATGAGAACAACTCATTTAGTGGACGTGAAACCAATAATGCCTTTTTGAACTGCGGGGATGGCGCACGCTTTGCCGATGTCTCGACTGCCATCGGATGGGATTTCGCGGACGACGCCCGCGCTATTGGTCGTATTGACTGGGATCAGGACGGCGACCTCGATCTCTGGGTATCCAATCGCACGGCACCCCGCATCCGCCTGCTTAAAAACCAGCTCCAATCTGAAGCGTCCTTTCTCAGCCTCCACTTGGGAGGGAATGGAAAATCGACCAACCGGGACGGTATTGGATCCAGAGTGGAGGTTCATCTTAAAGGACTCAAAAACCCTCTCATTCAAACTCTCCACGCCGGGCAGTCCTTCCTCTCCCAATCAAGTCGCTGGATGCACTTTGGCCTTGGGGAAAATACAGAAATCAATCACCTCATCGTCCACTGGGCAGGCGGACAGGCCGAAACATTCACGGGAGCGACCGGGAATGGATTTTTTCACCTTTTTCAGGGAAGCGGTAAAGCGATCCCACGTGAGAAGCCTTCAAAGATTTCGCTGGAACCAAGCCAACATCTCCTGCCCACCGCCTCTCCGCTGGCTCGAATAATCGCTCCGCTTGGACACGCCGTTCCTCCGATTAACGACTACACCATCAAAGACTCTACAACCCTCATTGCGCTCTGGAGTCACCGTTGTCCTCATTGCATCAGGGAGCTTACTTCGTGGTCCGAAAATTCAGAAGAGTGGTCTAGAAACAACATTAAGATCCTTGCCTTGTCCGCCGATCTCGATGAACGAGAACCATGTGAGGCCTTTCTCAAAAAACTCGGGAATCCCTTCGATTTTGTCATGGCTGACCGGGGCACTGTCGAAAGCCTTGATGCCCTGCAATCATCACTTGTTGATCTTTGGATTCCTGTCCCGGTCCCAACAAGCTTCCTCGTTAGTGAGGAAGGAGAACTTCTCGCCATCTACCGGGGCCCGGTGAGTCGCGAACAAGTAATTGCCGACTCCGCCATCATATCAATGACGCCAAAAGAGCGTCGCCAATACGGATCTCCTTTCAAAGGTCAATGGGTCGGCGACCCCTCCCCGGGAAACCCTCGACGCACCACCGATCAACTTGTCGAGAGGGCGCAACGTGATGCAGCAATCAGCTACCTGCAATACGCTCTCTCAAAACCATTCAATGCTGGAAGCGAATTCGACAAAGGAGATAACCAACTCCTTCTCGGCCAACTTCTGGGACGGAGCGGGCGAATCATCGAAGCCATCCCTCCCTTGAAGAAAGCTCGCGGGTATCTCCCCGATGATATTCGGGTTCTGCGTCTTCTGGCTACGGGATATTTTGAAAGCGGCGCATCTCCTGATGCCCTGGCCGTCCTGGAAGACGCAAGAAAGCGCCATCCTGGGAATCTCGACCTCCTCGTTGACTCTGGCAAAATGGCTATTGCAAACGGACAAGTCACGGAAGCACTGGAATTTCTGGAAGGGGCACAGCAGGAAGCTCCCGGGAGAGTCGATACCCGTTTTCACTTGGCGGACGCCCTTCTTCGTGCCGGAAAGCCTCAAAAAGCCATTGCGCTTTATAAAGGGCTCCTAGGAAGTAACCCCCGAATCCTCGAAGTAGCCGATCAACTTGCCCGCGTCCTTAGCACCCACCCTGATGATTCAATCCGCAGCCCGCGGGAGGCTCTCGCACTTGCAACCAGACTGTGCAAAATCACCAAGAATAAAAACATCAACCACCTCCTCACCTATGCTCTCGCAAAAGCCAATCTTGAGGAGTTTGCCGAAGCCGAAAAACTTCTCAACCAACTCAAGAACGCCACCCACGCGAACTCTTCCTTGGGACTTGAAATCTCGTCCGCTTTGAAGTCAGTCGTTTTAAAGAAAGCCGTGAGAAACGCTCTTTGGAAATCCTCCAACTGACCGGCATTCTTATTTGCCCCAGAGTTTTTCTTTCTCAAAGCGGAGGGAATTTGCCAGTATCCCCCCACTGATGGATCCACAGGCTCTTCAACAAAAACTTTCCGCATCCAGCACATGGGTAAACGCAATCCGAGAGGAAATGGCCAGCGTCCTCGTTGGGCAGGAAAATCTCGTCAATAAGCTCCTCATCGGACTGCTCAGCAACGGGCACATTCTCCTCGAAGGAGTTCCAGGCCTCGCCAAAACCCTCGCGGTCAAAGCTCTTGCAGGTTCACTGCAGGCCCAATTTGCCCGAGTTCAGTTTACTCCGGATCTCCTTCCTGCCGACCTCATCGGCACCATGATCTACAATTCCGAAGAGAAATCGTTCTCTCCGAAACTGGGCCCTATTTTCGCCAACCTAATTCTGGCGGACGAAATCAACCGCGCCCCAGCCAAGGTTCAGGCCGCCCTTCTCGAAGCGATGCAGGAACGTCAGGTGACCATTGGCGATCACTCCTACGCCCTTCCGGCGCCCTTCCTTGTTCTTGCGACCCAAAACCCGATCGACCAAGAGGGAACCTACTCCCTTCCGGAGGCTCAACTCGACCGCTTCCTTTTAAAGGTCATTGTAGACTACCCTAATCGCGACGAAGAACTCAACATCCTCGATCGCATGGCCTCCTCAACGGTGAAGGATACCACCAAGGCCGTAGTCAACCCCGAAATGATTGCCGAGAGTCGCCAAATCGTCGATCAAATCTACATCGACCCTGCCGTTAAAGGCTACATCGTTGACCTTGTGCAGGCCACCCGCGATCCTTCCAAGTATGAAGGTTCATTGAAGTCACTCATCCAATCCGGATCTTCTCCTCGGGCGACCATCAACTTCGCCCTCGCCGCACGCGCCCGGGCCTTCCTTGAACAACGCGCCTTTGTCACCCCCGCCGACATCAAAGAACTGGCCCCCGAAATTTTGCGCCACCGCATTCTCCTCTCCTACGAGGCCGAAGCAGAGAATGTCACTACCGACGATGTGATCCAACGTCTCATGGCTCGCGTGCCAGTTCCTTAAATAAAAGTAATATCATGACTCAATGAGTGACCAATCCATGGTCGCTGGATTAACATCACAAGACACGTCCTCCCCCGTGCATTGGTAATGCCGACGCTTCATTCCACATACGCTGGTCGTCTCTCTGTGCATCACCACCCCACTCTTCGGAGCTGGCTCCCAGCTTGCCGAGCGTATGGCAGCCGGACCTGAAAGCGAATATTCGCAAGCTTTTACCAGCTCCGCCGTTATCGACTACAGCACCCCCCATTCGATCAATTTTAATTCTGCCCTCTCCGTTCAGCTAGAAGACAAATGGACATCAGCGAAAGGTGATACAGATCTCTTTTCGATTGGAATGAGTGCTCGATTCCAAGAGGCAGAGCTTTTTCTTTCGGTCCCCTCCATTCGGCCATAGAATTCCACCATGCCCGCCGGAGGAAAAAGAATCAACCCATCGAGTATCACCGTTCAGGAATTTCTGGATCGTTACGGAAAAGAGCTCGAATTGACCGTCGAACACCCGGTCGTGGGCCTCGATCGTAAAATAGCCGAACCCGCCGTCAACCGGCCCGGACTGGCTTTATCCGGATTCTTTACCTATTTTGCAAAAAAAAGGATCCAGGTCCTTGGGAATTCCGAAATATCCTACCTCAAGAAAATTGGTCCTAAACTGCAGGTTGAGCGATTCACCCAGCTCTGTGAACAAGAGATGCCCTGTCTCGTCCTCGCCCGTGACCATACCCTCCCAGCCCCCTTGCTTGAAATTGCCCACGATCTCAATATCGCGATCATAACTTCACCGAAACTCACCATGAATTTCATCAACGAGGCCACCATCCGTCTGGAACAGGAATTTGCTCCACGCACCACCCTCCACGGTTGTATGGTCGATTATCGGGGAATCGGAGTTCTCATTACCGGAAAAAGCGGCTCCGGAAAAAGCGAAACCGCTATCGGGCTCCTCGAAAAGGGCGCAGCTCTGGTCGCCGATGATTCCGTGAAAATTCGCCAAATCGGCGGAGAACTCTCCACCTCGGCCAAAAACTTCGCCCGGGGATACCTTGAAATGCGGGGAATCGGCATCATCAACGTCGCGAACCTCTACGGATTGTCAGCCATTCGACCCGAAAAACGTCTCGATCTCGTCGTTGCCCTAAAACCAGACACTGATCTCAATAAAGTCGACCGTACCGGCATTCGGCGGAAGAAATTTAAGGTTCTCGATGTCGAGGTCCCACTGATTGAGGTTCCCGTTGCTGCCGGGCGTGAAACTGCCCGCCTAATCGGGGTCGCGGCATTGGATTTACAGCTCCGGAGAATTGGGTATGACATGGCCGACGAGTTCAATAAAAGGATCCTAGAGCAGATGAATGAGGGATTATAATACCTAGGAATGAACATTTTGGCAGCTGAGAGGGCAATATTTGTCTTTTCTGGGCTCTTCCCACCCGTCACTATGGCCCCGCCACAAGACTATTTTTATGCCTCAAAAGGATTTTACCATCACCAATCAACTCGGAATCCACGCTCGCCCAGCCGCGCAGTTTGTGAAAATCGCCAATACCTTTCCTTGCGATATTCGTGTCGAGAAAGATGATGATGAAGTTGATGGTAAGAGCATCCTTGGGCTCATGATGCTCGCTGCAGGTCATGGCTCGGTCATATCCGTCACAACGGAAGGCGAGCAGGCAGATGAAGCCCTCGAAGCTCTGGGTGAGTTGATCACCCGCGACTTCGAGGAAGTCTCCACGGCAAACTAAGCCTCGATCATTCCCCCGCCAACCGCTGCGGGATTGAATCCCGTCAACATACGCTTGGGCACATGGCATCGAAATCAAATCGCGAACACACTTTCAACGGCACAGCGGTGTCCCGTGGAATTGCTTTCGGCCCGATCCATGTCGTGGCACGAGGATTCGCTGCTCCTGATGTCTATCCCATCAAGGAAGAAAATATTCCGGCCGAGCAAGCTCGCTTTGACCTCGCAATCGCCAAGACCAAGGAACAACTGAGCCAACTGCAGGACCACATTGAGGGCATCGCCGGCTCTGATGATGAAGGTCTGGTCTTCGAAGCTCACAGCCTGGTTCTTGAGGACCCCGGCCTCCTGCGAAAAGTCAGCAAGGCTATCGAAGAGCGGAAGCAGAACGCCGAGTTTTGTTTCTACGCCGTGATGCAAACCTTCCTCGAAGCAATGCGTCGGGTTGCCGACAGTTACCTCCGGGAACGCGCCGTCGATATCGACGACGTTTGCCAGCGGGTCCTCCGCAACTTCAAGGCTGACGACGGCGCAATCGGCCCGGACCATCAACACCTTTTGGTCACTTACGATCTCAGCCCTTCTGACACGGCGTCAATGGATCGCGCCAAGCTTCTCGGCTTTGTTACTGAAGCCGGAAGCATCAATTCCCACACTGCCATCCTGGCCCGGGCATTGGGAATTCCCGCCATCGTGGGACTTGGAGGTGCGGTTCTGGAAACGACTGCTTTGGCTCCCGCAATCATTGACGGCTATTCCGGGAAACTCATTGTCAATCCTTCGGAGGAGACCACTGCGCGCTATCAAAAACTCGCAGCTGAACGGCAATCAGCCCGAAAGGCTCTCGAAGCCCTTCGTGACAAGGAGAGCACGACAACCGACGGCCACCACATTACGCTTTCCGCAAATATCGAGTTTACCCATGAGCTAGATACCGTCCGCGAAAACCGAGCCGAGGGCGTGGGATTATTTCGAACTGAATTTTTCCTTCTCGAATCTTCCAACCACCCGAACGAAGAAGCACAAACCAAGGTCTACCGGGAACTCGCGTTGGGAACCAAGCCGCATCAAGGAATCATCCGCACGCTTGACTCCGGTGGTGACAAGTTGGGCGTCGAAGCCTTCAGCGAACCCGAACCCAATCCCTTCTTGGGCTGGCGCGGCATTCGGGTGTCCCTCGACCGTCAGGCAATGTTCAAGGAACAGCTACGTGCAATCCTTCGTGCAAGTTCCGAGGGGAAGCTCGGAATGATGTTCCCCTTTATTTCAGGCCTCTCGGAAATCAAGGCCTGCCGGAAGCTCGTCTCAGAGTGCATGGGTGAACTCGATGCGGAAGGCCATGCCTATGATGCTGATCTCGAAATTGGCGCGATGATTGAAATCCCCTCGGCTGTTCTCGTCGCCGACGAGATTGCCAAAGAAGTCGACTTCTTTTCCATCGGGACAAATGATCTGATCCAATACACCGTGGCTGTGGATCGGATCAATCACCGTGTTGCCAAGCTATACCGATCTTCCCACCCGGCCGTCATCCGCTTGATCAAGATGACCACTGATGCCTCCAAACGGGCCGGTATCTGGACCGGAGTCTGTGGCGAAATGGCCACGGACCTCCACATGACACCACTCCTAGTTGGACTCGGAGTGGATGAACTTTCAGTTGGGCCACACGATCTCGCTCCCGTTCGTAAAGCCCTTCTCTCACTGGATTTTGGCGAGTGTCAGGAAATGGCAGCGAGGGCCCTTACTCTGGCCACCAGTCGGGAGGTTTTTGACTGTACCAAGGCAATGGCGCAAGAAGCCTATCCCGACTTGTTGGAAGGACTTGACGCGGTTTAGCGCATCTCCATACCGCTCTTAGCAAAGACCCAGCGATTGACCTCACCTCCCTTGATGAGGGCTTTGGCATTCACAGGCTTCTCTCCAAAAATGGTCTGGGCTTTGTAAGTCACCAAACCGATCTGATAGCTCACTCCGTCAATACTTTCGTCTTCGCCAGCCTTCCAGGTAACTACCTGCTCGGCCTTAAACTCCTTCAAAGTACCCGCAGCGATGAACTTTTTCATTAACGCCACAAGTTCATCAGGTGAAAGCTTCTTATCAGCAGGTTCAGGGACCGGTTCCGAATTGTCCGATCCATCTGTCCCACCGTCCCCGCTTGCAACCATGGGACCACCGGTAGCTGGAGGAGTCGCGACAGGAGGGGTTGGATCGGCCACTGGTGGAGGATTCACCGGAGCGGGCGGATTGACCGGAGGCTTGGGAGAAGCCGGAGTGGGTCCTCCAGCCACCTTCCCGGC
>JAQWZU010000161.1 GCA_029253285.1 Akkermansiaceae bacterium
CGCGAACGATGTTCGTGGGCCCCAAAGCGAAACTGGTAAGCTCCGACAATAAACGACGAACGACAGGCCGAGCAAACCGGAGCTGGAACATAGGCCCGTTTGAAAAGCGTGCCTTCAGCCGCCAGCTGATCAACAACCGGAGTCTTCCCCTTGTTGGCTTCGTAGCCGTAGCATCCAATCCAGGGAGAGGTGTCTTCCTGAACGATCCACAGGATGTTCGGTTTGTCTGCAGCCGAAGAGAAAAGAGAGCTGACGACCAGCGCGATGCCAGTCAGGAGAAAGGTGCTAATATTCAGTTTCATGTGAGTAAGACGATATTGGAAGTTCACCCTACGGAACGACGTGAGGATTTCTTCAAGAAGAATTCAGGTTCCAACATCCTATGCCCTAAAATAGGGTGACGCTCAGTCTGCTGGACAGTTGGGGAAAATTGCGAAACTCTCAAAGCCATGATGACCGTCTACATAAAACCCGGCTGCCCCTGGTGCATTGATGTCGAAGCCTATTTGAAACAGCATGGCCACGAATACGAACGGATCGACGTCACCGCCGACCGCGAGGCCTTCGCTCGGATGCACGAGATCTTTGGGCAAACCTCTGCCCCTTCCATGACCGTGGGAGATCTCAAACTCGCCGACTTTGGGGTCGAAGAATTGGTGCCCTTCCTGAAAGAGCATCGCTTGTAGCGGCAACACCGGGTGTTTGAGAATGCGCTTGCTGCGGGAAGTCAAAGGTCAACACGAGCGGTTCAGTTCCCGTATTCTCGATTTCGACGCCGCCGCGATCAAGTGCGGCCTGGGTCAGGAATCCAATCTCGGGATAGAGTTCCCCCAGCTTCATATCCTGGTGATAGCGCACTTCAAGTTTTCCAACCCGGCCACGCCCACCATTCGTATGGAATAGCGCGGGGCTCTCCGGGCAGAAATCGGTCTTCGCGCCGGGCGCAAGGGTGAGACGGAGGATAGAGCACTTCTGGTCACCAAGAACATCACCGTAAACAATCCACTTTGCATCCACCCCGTCGCCGGCGAATTCATCGGCGGTGATCGCCGGACGCGAATTCTTCTTCACGAAGTCAGGATCCTGATTCGCCTCAAAGTCGAAGGTTTCAACGAGGCACTCCCAGTCTTCGTGCCGGTCTTTCGGATAATCCTCTTCCCGACAGGCATAAAACGCATCCGCTGAGCCGATGCGGCCGTCAAGTGTTCGGTCCTCGGCGAGGAAATGCTCATCCATCGTCACGTGCAACTCGTGCGTGCAAAGGTCCGTCGGTGAATGCAGCACACCATTCGGCATCACGAAGCCGTCATCAAGATGCATCATGGTGTGCGGCGACAGATACCGAACCCCATTATAATCGCCTTCTCCCCAGCGCTTCATGCACTCCAGGAAATCATCCTTCGTGACATAGGGATAGAGCCCCATGGCGGTGGTGTGGTAATGCGACGGATTAACCCCCGGATTATCGAAGGAATTGATGTCGTAGACTTCCCATTTTGACCAGTGCAGGTGATGCGGGATAGGATTCAGATTATCAAACTTCTTGGACACAACCGGCCAGGTGATCTCGCCGAACAGTGATTCCGAAACGGCCATGATCTTCTCGCCCATGACGGCTTGGGGATTGGCCGTAATCAAATCCTGTAGCGAAATGACTTGCCCGTTCGGCGTAAGGACGTGTGCTTCTCCTTCACGAAATGGTGCCTTTCCCGTGCGGGTATCGATGACTCCGGTCACAATGGGCACGGTGCAGCACATCCAGATTTCATCGAGACCGGTTCCGCCCATGTAGTCCGGATAGTAGGACTTCTCATCCAGGCGAATCCGTTTACCCGGCGTACAAAATGTCCGGCCGGCGTAACGGTGCAGAAGTTGCAGCACCCCGTCGTTCTCATTCAGGCAATCATCGAGAATCGAATCCGGTCCGACGCCGGGCCCGTCAATCACATCCTGTTGAGGGTATTCGTGTAGTTTATCCGGCAGAATTGACGTCGAGGGAGACATGGGTAGTGGATCTTGGGTAAGTGGGAAAAATTACGAGGTTTTCAATCTGGTAGAACAGAACGAGACGGGCCAAGGACCCGCAAACTGAAGGCGGATGCTGAAGATTTGAGAAGAGAGTGGCAAGAGTGAATGGTAAGACTCTCTCAGCGCAGCTACTTCCCTGCTAGACTGACTGAACGGGGACAAACTAAAACGTCGATATTCGGCGGCTGAAAAAGATCTGAACTTTTTTGTCCAATAATCCTTACTTCCGTGGACCTGTTGTGAAGCTTACCCTTTTCACCCATGCCCGTCGCGGATTCAGAAGACAATCACGAACACTTCACCCGCTTGCTTCTCGAAAGCGAGCCGGTGATGTTGCGCTCGATTCAAGTCGCCGTTCCGCATCGAGCCGATGCCCGGGAAATCATGCAAGAGACGGCCGTCGCTCTTTGGAGACAATTCGACACCTTCGACTCATCCCGCCCCTTTATCAACTGGGCCATGGGCTTTGCGCGCATTGAAACGCGACGCTTTTTAGCACGGGAATCCCGCCGGGCCCAACTCTCTGAAAAAGCGATCGAGGCCCTCGAACTCGAAATGGAGCACTCGACGGAATTCGATCATGCCATCGAGTCGCACCTCGCCACCTGCCTGGGCAAGCTCAGCGAAAAATCCCGTCGTCTGATCAAAGGCTATTACCATGAGGGGCGCAGTCCCGAATCTCTCTCAAAACGCGAAGGCCGGACGGTCGAAGCAATCTACAAAACGATCCAACGTTCACGCGGCGAGCTACAAACCTGCATCGAACGACAAATTAGAAAGGCCCAAGCATGAGCGACTTCCCCGATTGGCAAACCCTCATTCAAAAGCACCTCGATGGTCAATCCACCGACGAAGAAGCCGGTGCCCTCTCGAAAGAAATCGAAACCAATGCCAAAGTGCGATCCGACTACCTCAAAGCGGCCCGCATTCATGGAGCTCTTGGTGATGAAGTCATCTCTTTTGATCTGGAATCCACCCCGCCCCGCTCTTCCGGGACTCCTTCCATTAGCTGGGCCAAGCCTCTCGCCGCCGCCGTGATTGCCGGAGCTTTCGTGGGTCTCCTTGGAGTTGGAGTCGTTTGGGCGATCAGCTCCCCCAAATCAGAGGAAAGAATGGTTTCCGTTTCGAATGGTAATTTTGAAGAGTCGCTTGGTCCGGTGCCACTCGGATTTCCGTCAGGCTTCGGCAATTGGAGTGGTGACCCGGCCGAGGTCATTGAAGAAGA
This sequence comes from Akkermansiaceae bacterium, assembly GCA_029253285.1. GTDB lineage: Bacteria > Verrucomicrobiota > Verrucomicrobiia > Verrucomicrobiales > Akkermansiaceae > SW10. The sequence goes on from JAQWZU010000161.1 coordinate 3,254, forward strand.
TGGAAATCGAATCCTGCGCTTTCTAGAAACCGCCAATGTCACCGGCAAGCCCAATGGCGGAGCTTCGGCCTGCAATGTCTTTCAGCTCATCGATCTCTCCTCTCTGCAGCAAGACTGGAATACGGACAACGCAGACAGCCAGTTCACGCTGGAACTTTCGGCCCGCTTTCATCGGGAGTCCGCTCCGACCGATGCCGAACTGCCGAAAATTTCCGGGAGTTGCACCATTCATCTCTATCAGGCCGCGCCGGATTCCATTGGCAAGGCGTGGCCCCAGGTGATCAGTGAGGCGGTCGCGATCGGAAACAAGGCCGTCAGGGTTGAACCCGGAGAAGAAGGGAAGCGGATCACCGCATCCTGCATTCTGGAACAGGAAGCCACCCTCGCGTTGATTTCGGTGAACGTGAATGCCAAGAAACCCTCAACGACTCCGATCAAGCTAGGCGGCTATTTCGTCGATGATGTTCAGCTCACCGTGATCAGGCAGCCCAATCTTCCGGTGCGCGTTGTGAAGTAGTCACTCTGTTTCAGGCCTGCTTCTCCGATTTTCCATGATGAAAAAATCCCTTCTATTTCCTGTTACTGCAATCTTCGCGATGTCGATGGGCCTCCGAGCCGAAGAACCGGAGTTTAAATCCGATCTCTTCAGAAAAGGGAAACTGGTCTACTCCGACGATTTTGACGGCGAATTGGATCGGGAACGATGGGGGACACCCAAGGGACATAAAATCGAGAAGGGAAAGTTGATCATCGAGCCGCAATTCACCAATCGGGAAGAGGCGATGAAGGTGCTCAAGCGAGATCATCATCTCGGCTTGGAGCCGATCGGGCATCTCAACAAGATTCCGGAGAAATTCGTCTGTCACTTACGCTACAAGGTTGAAAAACCAAAGCTCACGCTCGGTCGCCCCAGTTTTCAAATTGGCCATCACATGATTGTTCTGGGAGTCCTGGAAGGAGGAGGACATCGGATCAAGCTTCCGGACGGCCCGGTGTTCTCGGAGCCTGATTCGAAAATGGCGCTCAATGAGTGGATCGATTTGGGCATCGAGTATCAGCTCGGTAAAATCAAAATCAGCGTGAACGGCCACAGCAAAACCTACGAGCACGAGAAGGTCACCATCGTTAACCCGAAAGATAAGTTCGGTCCACGCTTCACCTTCAAGGGAGGTCCGGAATGCCGGATCTTCTTTGACTCCGTCCGCCTGTGGGAGTGCCAGGATTAGAGAACCCAATCCAACCAATTTCACCATGAAAAACCAATTCACTCGTCGCCACTTTCTCCGCGGAACCGGAGCCTTGCTTGCGCTACCTACCCTGGAATCACTCGGGTTTCGCGCCTTCGCCTCGACTGCGGTGACCAAGCCACCGAAGAGATTGATGTTCATGGGTATCGGCTACGGGGTCACGGCCGAAACCTGGTTTCCTGACCTCAATGACAAGGGAGCCGGCTACAAGCTGCCGGCAGGGTTGAAAGCTCTGGCCCGGCACAAGGAGGACTTTACGATCGTCCAGGGCTGCAGACATCACTTGAGTCGCCAGGCACACTGGGGAAGCACCTACTGGCTGACGGGGGCAAATCAATACGGCACGCCGGGACAGTCCTTTTCCAATACCATTTCGGCGGACCAGGTGGCCGCAGCGCAGTTCGGTCAGCATACCCGCTATACTTCAATCCAGCTGGGGACTGACGCTAACGACAGGAATGGGCATGGCCCTGGAAATTCGCTGGCATGGGACCGGCGAGGGAAACCTCTTTCGGCATGGAACTCCCCTCTGGAAACCTACCTCAAGCTCTTTGCGGCAGATGACATGCCACTCGCTCAGCGTCGGGCTATGTTGGCGGAAAAACGCAGCGTCATGGATTCCGTGCTCATCGAGGCAAAGGACATGCAGCGTGGGTTGACCAAGAGTGACACCGACAAGCTGGACGAGTATTTTCAAAGTATCCGTGACATCGAGACCCGCCTGAGCAAAGCGGAGAAATGGATGGACGTGCCCAAGTCCGAAGGCCCTCTCGAAGCGCCTGAGGAAGCCTTGGTCGGACGCAGCGAAATCGAGATGATGTACAAGCTCATGGTGGCCGCCATCCAGACGGACAACACGCGGGTGATTACCTACCGCGAGCCCGGGTCACGATTGCTGTCGAGTATCGGAGCGGGCGGTAACCCGCACAACGTGAGTCATTATCGCCTCGGTGCCGAAACGGAAGTCTCATCCAAGATGAGGGACAAGGCGCACAGCGAGTTGTTGGCCGGATTGATTGATCAGTTGAAAGCCACCAAGGAAGCCGATGGCAGCAGCCTCTTTGATCATGTTGCCTTGGCCTTTGGCTCCAACATTCGCTCCATTCATTATCTCAACAACCCGCCGACCTTGATCTCCGGTGGAGGCGCCAATCTCAAACTGGGGCAGAACCTCGTCCTCAATGAGGGCACGCCGCTGAACAACGTCTGGCTGACGATGTTGCAGGGCATTGGGGTGAACGCGGAACGTCACGGGGACAGCACGGGAATCGTGAGCGAGTTGCAGGCGTAAACAGGAATCATCCTAATCATGAGATCAATGCGACATCTTCTCATCGCGGTGCTTGCGACAGGTATCGTCTCCGCTGCGGAACCTGAAGTTCACTTCCCGAAAAAGCACTTCGCCTTTTTCGAAAACTACTGCCTCGACTGTCACGATGCCGCCACCGAGAAGGGCGATATTAATCTCGAAGACCTGTCTTTTCAGATCAAAACGATCGAGCAGGCAGAGAACTGGCAGAAAGTGCTCGCCTCCCTGAATTCCGGGGAAATGCCCCCGGAAAAGAAAGATCAACCCGAAGGAGCGGAGAAGGCGGACTTCCTGGATGATCTGTCGCTCACGATGGTAGCCGCCCGCAAGATACTGTCTGATTCCGGTGGCAAGATCACGATGAGGCGGCTCAATAAGCGCGACTACCAGAACACGGTCGAGAGCTTGTTGGGCGTGCGACTCGACAACGCACTCCTGCCCGAAGACGGCAGCTCTGGCGACTTTGACACGGTGGGTGCGTCGCTCTTTTTCTCCAGTGACAAGTTTGAGCAGTATCTCACACTCGGACGTCACGCGGTGGATGAGTTCTACGAGCGAAGGGCTGCTCGAACGGCAAAGCCTTTTGTTCACCGCGTGGAACCGGAAAAGACGCTCAATGTCGCTTTGAGAAAGAGAGTCGAAAAAAATGAGGACTACCTTAAACGCTATGAGGCACTGGATGCGGAAATGGACAAGGTGCTCGCTCTACCAGAGAACAAAGGCTTTGAAGCCCGGATGGGCACCAAGGGTAACCGCGGGCAGCTCTACCGTAAAATTGGCCCTCACCTCAAGAAGCTGAAAGGAGCTCCCAACCCAAAGGACTTTGGGTTTCCGAATTTTGGCCATGCCGCAAAATTCTTTCCCAAGGCGGCGCCCTATGACAAACACTACGCCGGACTTCCTCATAGTGAGACGGGAACCTGGCTTCAGCTGACCATGGGTTCAGCAAAGATCGTGATAGCGCCGCCCAACGACATGCCCGTCGGAACGTACACGTTGCGAATCAAGGCGGGAGTCACGAAGGAGTCGCCGGCTTTTCGTCACTTCCTCGAACTCGGATACCCCGCGGCCAAGGGGCTTGCCAGAGGACAGTTCGAAGGTTTTCCCCTGAAGGCGCTGCACGTGACCGGCAGTCCGGCCCATCCGGAATTGATCGAGACCCAGGTAACGGTGGGCAAGGATACGGAACGGAGTTTTGCGATCCGGGAACGTCAGCCTGCGTGGGGACCCATGAGGAAGCATTACTTCTACCCTGCGATGAATCGCAACGGCTATGGCCACGAGCCCTCGATTTGGGTCGATTGGGTTGAGATCGAAGGTCCGTTGCCGCAAGGGGATCCCAGTCCGCTTGATACGATCTTTGAAGTACATCGTGCTGGAGGCAACCTATCGGACTTGGAGCGTGCCAGGAACATTCTTCACCAATTCGCGGTCCAAGCGTTTCGAAAGAGCGAACCCACACCCGAATTCATCGACTCGTTGGTCGAAGTCTACAAAAACCGATTGGTGATTGATGAAGAGTTCGACATAGCGATTCGAAAGCCGCTCAGCATGATCCTGGCGTCTCCCCGGTTTCTTTTCATGAAAGAGTCTGGACAGGACGGAGCGCCTCGTGCCTTGAACGATCTCGAACTGGCGGTGCGCCTGTCGTATTTCCTATGGAGTTCACCGCCCGATTCCCAGCTATTGGAGTTGGCGAAAGCAAAGCAGCTGCGTGACCCTGCTGTCCTACGCAAACAAGTCGATCGACTCATTCAGGACCCAAGAGCGCACCACTTCGTCTCCGGTCTCGCTCATCAGTGGCTTGACATGAAGCGATTGGATTTCTTCCAATTCGATGTCGCCCGACATCGCGAATTCGACGAAAGCACGCGAGCGGCAGCGCGGGAAGAAGTCTACCAAACGATCCTCCACTTGGTGCAATCGAAGGATCAGGGACAACTACAGAACCTTCTCAAAAGCAACTACGTCATCGTCAATGGTTTGATGGCTGCTCACTACGGTCTGGAGAGCGTGGTTGGCGATCACTACCGCAAAGTCAGCCTTCCGAAAAATTCGCCGCGCGGCGGGTTCCTCGGAATGGCTGCGATCCATGCCATGGGCAGCGACGGCAGGGAAAGCAGCCCAGTTGAGCGCGGGTCCTGGGTGCTGCGCCATCTCCTGCATGCGCCGCCTCCTCCGGCACCGGCCAATGTGCCCCAGCTTTCGCGCCTCGCCGACAAGCCCCTCACCAAGCGGCAGAAACTCGCGGCCCACATGGAGGAAGCCCAGTGCGCGAGCTGCCATCGCAAGATCGACCCGATCGGATTTGGACTTGAGAATTTCGACGCTGCCGGCAAGTGGCGCCTGGTCGAAGGCAAGGGAAGGCACGAACACAAAATCGATCCTTCCGGCGCCTTCCATAATGGCCCGGCATTCGCTGACTACTTTGAGTTGCGCGATATAATTGCCAGACGCGAATCCGATTTCGCCCGGGGGTTCACCGAACACCTTATCAGTTATGGTCTCGGCCGATCTTTTGGATTAACCGATGAAGATTTGGCAAACGAGATTATGACCGAAGCAAAGAGAGGAAACTTTACCGTGAGTGAGTTTGTGCAAGCTTTGGTCCGTAGTCAGCCTTTCCGGAGAAAATGATTTTCACAGACCATCAAGTTTTTGAATTGGTTTCCCACCAAATAACGCCACCCTTGGGAAAGAGACCTTAAGAAATGCCGACCCTGAATCGAATTCGAAAACCCCGCTTCGAGATTAAGAATGAGGGATTCTCTGAAAAATGTGGGCAGGTCGAAGCCCCACCGGAAGTCTATCGATACAGCCATCTCATCAAAACCAACCCAAGCTCCAAATAAAGAAGAGAAGACTTATGCGTTTTTCAACAAAAGGAAGCTCAATCGCGGTGACCGTTTGGCTGAGTTGTGTCGGCAACTCTGCCAAGGCCGATGACTTGCCGGAATCGCTGAATCTTCTTATCGAAAATCACTGCGTCGATTGTCATGACGACTTCGACCAGAAAGGCGGATTGGATCTGCTTTCCCTGAAATGGGATCTGGAGGATCCCCACCTCGCCGAACGGTGGGTGAAGGTCTATGATCAGATCGCATCCGGCGAAATGCCGCCTAAGAAAAAAAGCAAACTGGAAGATGCCGAGAGGCAAACGGTCTTGCGGAATTTGGCACGAGAAATCACGGCGTCCCAGGAGGCGAAAGCCCAAAAATATGGACGCTCTGTTTCACGACGAGTCAATCGCTTCGAGTACGAAAACATCGTTCGCGATTTACTCCATGATCCCTACCTGAAAATTGCTGATCGCATTCCTCTGGATGGAGAAGTCCTTGGCTTTGCCAAAGTCGGGACAGCTCTCGATGTTTCGCATGTTCAAGTCGACGCCTACCTCGACGTGGCTGAGTATTCACTTCGGCGGGCGCTTGATTTTCCCGAGAAAAAACCCAAGTCGACATCCCAACGACTCTACGCGCGGGAGCAGGGACGAATGTGGGCCGGCGGAGGGAATGCCGCCTGGACTCGATTTTCGCTGGCTCTCGATGGATTGGAAATCAATGACAGGGCTTCTTTCGTGAAACGGGGTCTCGACCGTAAAAAGAAGTTACAAGCGATCGGAGTCGTTGTGGATGATTCGGAAGCGGAACGTGACGGACCATGGAATCAATCCACCCGTCGCCCCAATCATTTCGGCAGGCACTACCTGGCAAACGCGAAAGGGAAGGGCTCGCACTCGATCACGTGGAAAGCCGCTTTACCAAAACCCGGCGTCTACGAAGTGCGAGCCAGTTTCTGTGGAGGAGAGAACCTCGCGAGTAATGCTCGATATGTCATTCGCCACGCAAAGGGGGAAAGTCGCGTTCTTGTCGACCAGAGTGCCAAGCCAACGATTGATGACCTCTGGTTTCCGTTGGGGCGATTTGACTTCGAGGAAAATGCCGAGGTTTTTCTGACCGATAAAGGAGCCAACAACTGGATCATCGCGGATGCCATCCAGTTTGCGCCTTTCAACGACCTGAATAAAAAAGCGCCCATTGCATCACCCAATCTGGAGGATGCCTCCACGGCGATTTTCCGCGGAGCCTATACTCCTTTTTACTACGGGTTTGACGGATTCAAGGCTCCGGTTCGCGGTCACTACAAATTTCGCGTGAAGGCTCGTTCGGTGATCCGGCATACCGACTATGTTGATTGGGAAGGCGACAAGAAGCCTCGTTTTTATCCCGACCTGGTTCTCGACGCCTCAAGGAAGTTTCCCACCCCGGTGAACGACCGCATCAGTCCCGGCAAACGCAGTGAGCCGGTTAAAGTATACTCATCCACACTGGATGAACCGAACACCCAAAGCACCCTACCCATCGGCACTTTCGAGGCGTCACCGGATGCCCCGGAAGTTTACAAGCTCGACGGCTTTCTGGAAAAGGGCGGCATGGTGAAACTTGACTGCATGCGCCTGCCTTCGCCCATGGTGCCGGCCATGCCTCATACCATCCAAAAGATTGATTCCGACGGTTATCCCGGTGTCGCCTTCCATTGGATGGAGGTGGAAGGGCCGCTTGTCGGGGAATGGCCACCGGCTTCCTACCGGGCCTTGTTCGGAGACCTGCCATTCACCCGGAAAGGGAAACATGTTGTCGCCCTGTCCGAAGAACCTCTCAAAGATGCCGCCAAGGTGCTTGCCCGATTCATGGAGCGCGCCTATCGACGTCCGGTTACAGAGAAGGAATTCAATCGATTTTATCAGTATGCCAAAGGTCTCCTAAATAAAACGGAATTTACCGAGGCCATGATCGCGACCTACTCCGCAGTCCTTGCTTCGCCTGAATTACTGTTCCAATGCAGCCAACCCGGAGAACTGGATGGTTTCGCTTTGGTCGAACGACTCTCCCTCTTCCTTGGGGAATCGCTGCCGGATGACACGCTGCGCAAGCTGGCGCGCGATGGGTCTCTGCGTGAATCCGAAAACCTCAAACAACAAGTCGATCGGCTCATCGCAAAGCCGGAGTTCGATCGCTTTGTTAGGGAGTTTCTCAACTCCTGGCTCAAGATGGATGAAATTAATGATACCGATCCGGATCGGGAACTCTACCCGGAGTACGCCGGCGATTGGTGGCTGGTCAATTCGATGGTGAAAGAAACTCAGCTTTACTTCGCCGACCTGGTCATCAACAACCGGCCGGCGGCGAATGTCATCGATTCCGACTACACCTTTCTCGACGAACGATTGGCCCGGCACTATGGCGTCGACGATTTGCAAGGAGCTGGTTTCAAACGCACTCCGCTTCCTCCGCAAAGCCCCTATGGAGGCATCCTGACCCAGGCATCGGTGCTGAAGGTGACCGCCAACGGAACCGTGACTTCTCCCGTCCTGCGTGGAGTCTATGTTCTGGAAAGACTGCTCGGCTATCATCCGTCTCCTCCCCCACCGTCCGTGCCTGCAGTGGAGCCCGACATCCGGGGGGCTGCCACCATTCGTGAGCTGCTGGCGAAGCATCGCGAGGATGCCAGCTGTGCCGGATGCCATGCAAAGATTGATCCTCCCGGGTTCGCCCTGGAAAGCTTTGATGTCATGGGACGCTGGCGCGACAACTACCGTTCGCTCGGCGAGGGATCGAAACGAATCAAAGGAGTCGGCCGGAGTGGTAACGAGTTTGTCCACTTTATCGGTCAACCTGTCGATGCGTCCGGTCGCTTGAGCGAAGGGAAGGAGTTTGCCGATATTATTGAATTCAAAAAACTCCTTTTGCAGGACAAGGAAGTGATCGCCCGAAATCTCGTTGAGCAACTGGTAGTCTACGCCACAGGAGCGCCGGTGGGATTCGCCGACCGCAAAGAGGTCGATGCGATTTTGGAAAAGACGAAAGGGTCAGAATACGGTGTTCGAAGTATCATCCACGCCATTGTGCAGAGTCCGCTATTTTTGAAAAAATGAGATCAGAGAAACAATGAAAACCAACCGCAGAACTTTCCTTCGGGCTGCCGGAATCACGCTGGGGCTTCCGGTCCTTGAGTCATTCGGCGCTACTGCCCCAGACAAGATCTCGCCGCGGCGTATGATCGCTATCAACCAGGATCTAGGTTTCATTCCAAAGTTGTTTTTCCCAAAAGGTGAAGGCCGCAACTATGAACCTTCGAATTATTTGGAGAAGATCGCTGCTCACAGGGATCAATTCACCGTTTTCAGCGGCTTGTCCCATCCCGGAGTCGACGGTGGACACCGGGCTGACAAGTCATTTCTGACCGCGGCCCCGCACCCGGGACGAGCGAGCTTTCGCAATACCATTTCGCTGGACCAGCTGATTGCCAACGAAGTCGGACACGAAACCCGGTTCCGTTCTCTTTCTCTCTCAATCAATGATCCGAGAAGCCTGTCTTACACTCAGGCTGGAGTGGAGATCCCAACTATCAAGAGTGCCTCCGAGCTATACAAAAAGATGTTCCTACAAGGAGATCAGAAAGCGATGCGGGAGCAGGTCGAGCGACTCAAGCGCCGGGGCAGCATCCTTGATGTGGTGATGGGGCAGACCAGTGATCTCAACAAACGGGTTAGTGGCTCCGATCGCGAGCGTATTGATCAATTCCAAACCGCGGTTCGCAGTCTCGAACAACGCATGACTGAAGCACAGGCCTGGGAAAGGCTTCCCAAACCCAAGGCCGAAGAAGAAATGCCGGATTATCCTTCTGACAAAAAGCAATTCTTCGAAATGATCCGCATGATGAATGACATGTCGCGGCTCGCCCTACAGACCGATTCCACAAGGGTGATTACTTTATTTTTAGGGAGTGTAAGAACGCCGGGAGTGAATCTCGATGATGGGCGTTCCATCGGCGGATACCACAACATTTCTCATCACGGAAAAGATGAGAATAAATTGAAACAGCTCGCCGAGATCGAAGTTGGACAAATGGAGTTGCTCAATGATTTATTGCAAGACCTCAAAGATATCGAAGAGGCAGATGGCACTCTACTCGATCACACCATGTTGCTCTATGGTTGCCACATGGGAGATGCCAACATTCACAACAACGTCAACCTCCCGGTCATTCTTGCCGGCGGTGGTTTTCAACATGGGCAGCATTTGAAGTTTAACGATCAGATCAATAGCCCTCTGTGCAATGTCTTCGTCAGCATGCTGCAGAAGATGGGGCTGGAGAATGACCGCTTCGCGAGCAGCACCGGAACTCTTACGGGGCTCTCTTAATTTTGCCACAAACCGATGACGTCCAAGCCCGGCCGAAGTACGATAAATCATTAGTCGATGCCTGACTAAATTAAAAACGACTTCAGGCCAACAACTCCTGGAGTGTCCCTTTGAGATCGAGGTCTTTCAGGGCCGGCTCGATCTAACCGAAGTGATCGCCACTTTCCATCCCGCCCGCGGAGGTCATCGGCCACGTGGATTCGGCCTCCAATCCAGCAGCGGGCAACAAGAAACAGAAGCAAGGTGGGATGAGACCCCTTGATCCAAGCGAGTTGATCCGTCTTATTGTTTGCACCAAGTGGGCCGCTGGTCATTCGTGATCGACCTCCGCCTGCCTTTGTCGCAGCCTCCCGCATTCATGAGAACGCTCTCATTCCTCTCCATCGTTCTTTCCAGTTCGCTCGTCATCATCGCGACACTCCCCGGCAAGGAACCCGCCGCGCCTAACCTCACAAATCAGGCCTGGGCATTGAGGAACTCCGACGGACTCCTACAGCGCGGTGATTTGCAGAAAATTGTCGAGGCGCAGAACCGGCGGGACCCTCACCTGATTAAATCCGCACTGGCCTCTCCGGATCCCGTCCTTCGCGCCCGGGCCGCCTTCGCCGCCGGATCACTTCAAGACCCGATCCTCCTCCCCGCGTTAGAAGCTCTTCTCGATGACTCTGAACCTAAAGTCCGGGTCGATGCCGCCTTCGCCCTGCGCCAAACCCCTGGCGCGGATTCGCAAGCACTCCTCGACCACCTCCGCAAGGAGGTCGACCCCGACGTCCAAGCTATGTTGCTGGGCGCGCTCGGATTTCAAGGAGATCGTCGCTCCTATCACGAACTCCTCAATCTAAAACTCTCCAATCAGGAAGTCCCATTGATCCTCTGCATCATCTATTACCTCCAGCGAGATATCGTTTCCCAAGAGGGCATTGAGGCCATGCTTGCGCTCCTCGACAAGAGGCAGGCTTCTTCCATCCGCGAACATGCCGCCTACTTTTTCTACACCCTCAAACGACGCCAACTAAAAGACCCCACCCTCGCGACGCGCCTCGCCAAGATCGTCCACTCAAGCAACTACCAGGATCCCGCCATTCCCTACCTCCTCCGCTACCTTGCCTCCTGCCAAAGGGACGAAGACCTCGCGCTCTTTACACGATGGTTTCGCAAGGGAGCCAGCCTTCGGGCTCGCAGCGTCGCGGTAGAATCGATTGGAGCTTTTATCAGTCGGGAGCCCGCGCGCCATCTTCTCATCGAAGCAATCAAAGACCCTGAACAGCACATCGCGATGACAGCCGCCGAACTCCTTGCCGCGAGCTCCGACCTCACCGAAAAAAATGTCGCCACCATCAAGATGGCCCTGAAAGCCAATCACACTAATCCGAGCACTCATTCCTTCCTCTGGAGCATTCTCTGGAAACATGGCGAAAAAGCATACCTCCAAAATTTAATCGCCAAGATCACCCCTGCAGAGGGCCCCTTGCTTCTCACCGCCCTCAGCGCAGCCCCGGGAATTGAGCTCGCTCCATTTGCCTCCCAAATCGAGGCTGCCACCACACATCCCAACCCGCAGGTTAATCTCCTCACCGGCGTCTACCTCGCCGAGCGCACCGCCCGGGATCCTTCCGAAAAATCCTTCGGGGCTTTTCACAAATTCCTCACCAAGGTCCGTGACCACCGGGTGCGTAGAGACGCACTCTTTGAGCTCGCACACGGCCTGCAGGATAAACTCTCCGGCAAAGAGCAGGCCGCTCGCTTCGGCGCTTACTACAAAATGCTTCTCGCCGAGGGTGATCATCCCTCTGCCGGAGCCTGCCTCCTCATCCTAGGCACCACCGAAGACCCCGATGCCCTTCCCACCCTGCAGAGCGCCCTAGCACACGCCAACCCGATCATTCGTGAAGCCGTCCAACGCGGATTGAAGCTGTATAAAAACGGCACGACCAAGCCGATCAATTACTACATCCTCGACTATCTCCCCTTCCTCGACCCGGACTGGAAGCTCCTCCAAAAATACGGCCGCCACCCCGAGATGATCTTCACGACCAAACTTGGAGACATCGTCATTCAACTCGACGCGGAACAAGCCCCCGTGGCAGTCGCCAACCTCATTAAGCATATCGAAGAGAAAAATTTCGATGCGCTCCATGTCTACCGCCTCGTTCCCAATCATGTCATTCAAGCCGGGCCACCGGGCAACTTTGGATACCGGATCCGCTCCGAGTTCACTCGTATCCCAAAAGTAGAACACAGCTTCGGCATTGGTGACCTCGGCAAGGACACCGGAAGCCAACACATCGCCATCACCCACCTCATGCGTCCCCACAACGAGGGGAAATACACCAACCTCGGACTCGTCACCAGTGGACGTCAAATCGTCAAAACCGTAAACTTTAACGAACTCATCGAAAAAACTACGATCCATCCCGACCCCGAGAGCGCCGAGTAAATTGATCTGGTCTGAATTAGGGATGCCAAAAGCATCACTCCCTTGCGGTATGGGCAGCGCCATCAGATACCAGCCGGCATTACCACTCCTTGATGATTGCGCTGGCCCTGTCATCGGGTAGGCTTTCCGGCCATACTCCTTATCTCATCGATGCGTATCCTCTTTTATTTCCGCCAATGCCTCTTCGCGATGTTGGCTCCCATCACCGCTCTGGCTGCACCCTACTCGGTCGAGGTTCTCGCGGACAACCCGGTGGCCTTTTACCGGTTCAACGAAACTCCCGGAGCCACCGTGGCACTCGATGCCTCCCCCAACGGAAACCACGCCACTTACGCCGGCACCGTTCTGCCGACGCTCGGAATCACCGGACTGACCGAGGAAGCTGATAGCGCAGCCGAATTCAGCGGAAGCTCCACAAATAAACCGCACGTCCTTACTCCGCCTCTTTTCAATCCGGCTCTCACGAGTTTCACCATCGAAGCCCTTTTCAGAACCGACGCCGCGACCCAGCAAGCAGTTGTCCAGCAAGATGGCGGTCTGGGACGCACTCTCCTCTTCCTCTCTTCAAATGGCGGGGACATTCGCAGTTTTCTGGGTGGCACAACAAGCAGCAGCGGCACGTCAGCCGTCGTGGGACAGGTTCACCACGGGGCTCTCGTTTTCGATGACCCCACCAACACCTTGACCTGGTATATCGACGGAGTTGCCACCGCGACGGGCACGGTCAACCCGGAGTCAACCAACGGAGGCTTCTTCATCGGTATTCACAAAAACCTCACCAGCAACTATTTCGACGGCGTGATCGATGAGGTTGCCTTTTACACCGATGCCCTCTCAGCCTCGCGCATCGCCGAGCACGTCGCATCAATGGAAACACCGCCCATCCTAAACTCCTTCACCGGCGCTCCGGTAAGCATCCCGATAGGCGGCAACACAACTCTCGCTTGGGAAATTGCCCCCGAGGTCACCGCGCTTTCGATCGATCAAAGCGTCGGCGATGTCCTGCCACTCACGAGCAATGGGATCGGTAACGTCAGTGTCTCCCCGGCGACCACCACGATCTACACCATCACCGCCACCACGCCAAATGGCACCGCAAATGAAACCGTCACGATCTATGTAGACGAGCCAGCCAGCTTCCGCCTCAATGAATTCGCCGCCCAAAATGCCGGCCCTTTGGCCGATGAAGACGGAGACGAAACCGATTGGATTGAAATCAAAAACACTGGAAACACTCCGAACGATCTTGCGGGATTCTACCTTACCGACGATCCCACCAATCTCACCAAGTGGCAGTTCCCCTCCACTGCGCTGAACGATGACGAGCTCTTGCTGGTCTTCGCCTCCGACAAAAATCGCGCGGTCTCCGGCTCCGAATTACACACCAATTTCAAGCTCTCTTCCGGCGGCGAATACCTTGCGCTCATCGAGCCCGACGGCGTGACCATTCACGATGAATTCGGACCAACCTACCCGCCTCAATACGTTGGTAATTCCTACGGCCGTGTCTCCGATGGCAACTCGGGATACTTTGCCGAGCCCACTCCGGCCGCGGAAAATGGCACCACGACCTTCAGCGGATTCGTCGAAGAAGAAGTGGTCGCCGACATACCTCGTGGATTCTACGACGCTTCATTCCCAGTCGGGCTCAGCACCACTGATCCCACTCTATCCATCCGTTACACCACGGATGGCTCCCCCCCCACCAACACAAGCGGCATGCTTTACAGCGCGCCGATTTCCATCACCACCACGACCATCCTGCGAGCCGCGGCCTTTCGGCCCGGAGAGACGCCTCGGAAAATCACCACGATCACTTACCTCTTCCTCGACGACGTCATCAACCAACCCGCCTCCCCAACCGGCTATCCTTCCGTCTGGCAACCCGGCATCAGCGCGGACTACGCCATGACTTCCAGCGTCGCTCCGGACCAAGACATCATCGACGCCCTCATGGCTCTCCCCACGGTCTCCGTGGCGATGCCCATCGATGATCTTTTCGACAACAACACCGACCCCGCCATCGGTGGCATTTATGCAAACTCCACCATCGCCCGTGGCTTCGCCTGGGAACGCGCTTGTTCTGCGGAATTCTTTGGCTTCCCCCACGGTCAGGAATTACAAGTCGACTGCGGAATGCGCGTCTTCGGCAATGCCAGCCGCTGGACTTCGCGTCCTAAACACAACCTGCGCCTCGTCTTTCGCTCCGCCTACGGCCCGTCGGAACTCGAGTTCCCCGTCTTCGGAAACGATGCCTGGCCGGATAAGGTCAACAGCTACCTCCTTCGCGGACAAAATGGCGACTCGTGGTTTCACCCGACCTCAGGCCAACGCAACGAAGCGCTTTACATGCGCGATCAACTCGCCCGCAGCTTGCAACTCGCGATGAACCGACCCGCCAATTTTCAGGAGCACGTTCACCTTTACCTCAACGGAATCTATTGGGGTCTCTTCCACACTCTTGACCGCAATGAAGACAACTCGATGGCGCAGCGCTTCGGCGGCGCGGAAGAAGATTGGGACGTCATCAAATCGTCCCGCACCAATGGCATGGAAGCGATCGACGGCGACATCCAAGTTTGGAATTCCATGCTCACTCAAGCCGAAGCCGGTCTCGCCGGAGACGCCGAGTATGCCGCCATGGAACAACTAATCGATCTCGACAACTTCATCGATTACCTCCTCGTGAATTTCTACGACGGCAACTCGGATTGGGATGACAACAACTTCCAGGCCGCCCGACGTAAAACCGGGGGCGATCGCTGGCGTATTTTCGTATGGGACTCCGAGCGTAGCTTCCTCAGCACCGGAACCAACAGCACGACCAAAAACTTCGCCAACCGCACCACCCGCCTGCACACCAAACTCCGGGACAATGCCGAGTATCGCCTGCGCTTTGCCGACCACGTTCACAAGCACTTCTTCAACAACGGCGTGCTGACGCCAAGCGGCGTCGCCAACGAACTCGATAAATGGATCGCGACCCTCGAATCTCCACTCCTCGCCGAGTCCGCCCGCTGGGGAGATGCGCAACAGGCCAGTCCAATCGGGCTCACGCAGTGGCAGACCGAGGTCAATTTCCAAAAGAACACCTACATCCCCGGACGCACCGCCACCGTCCTAGGCCAACTCCAATCACAAAGCCTCTACCCATCGGTTACCGCGCCAAGCTTCAACCAACACGGTGGCAATGTGACCTCGGGATTCCAGCTCACCATGACCGCGCCTGCTGGCACGATCTACTACAGTCTGGATGGCTCTGATCCACGAGATTCCGGTGGCACTATCTCAGCCAACGCAATCGCATACGCTCCGGGTAGCCCGGTTTCGCTCACAACCTCGGTTCTCGCCAAAGCACGCGCCTTGTCCGGAGGAAGCTGGAGCGCGCTCAACGAAGCGAGCTTCTTCGTCGACACCATTCCCGCCGACAATACCAACCTCGTCGTTTCCGAGCTCAACTATCACCCGCTTAGCGACGACGATGCCGTCGAGTTCATCGAAGTGATGAACATCGGCGATGATGCCATCGATCTCCGTGGCGTGGAATTCATTCGCGGCATCACCTTCGACTTCGATCAAAACGACACCCGCCCGATTTCCGTGCTTGCTCCGGGAGAACACATTGTCCTCGTCGGAAAATCCGCTGACTTCGCCACGGAATACCCCGGGATTCCCATCGCCGGAGAATTCATCGGCGACCTCTCCAACACCGGAGAAAACATCACGCTCCTCGCCGCCGACGGAAGCACGATTAAAGACTTCCGATACAACGACAAACTTCCCTGGTCCACCAGCCCTGACGGCACCGGCCTCACTCTCGTGCTCATCGCACCCAACGAGAATCCCGATCACCAACTCGCCTCCTCCTGGCGACCCAGCACCGCAAGCGGAGGCAATCCGACCACCAGCGACGCCATTTCCTTCACCGGAGATCCCAACGCCGATCTCGATTCCGATGGCATGACGGCCCTTCTCGAATACGCCCTCGGTACTGAAGACAACGCCCCCAACCTCCCTAACGAAATTTACCTGCTCACCGGCCCGCCGAACAATCTCACCATCGTGGTCCAACGAAACCTCGGTGCCGATGATACCATTGTCACCCTGCAAACTTCCCCCGACCTCCAAACCTGGATCAGCGCCGACGCTCTTCTCGAACTCAGCAACGAGGAAAACCTTGGTAACGGCAAGGCTCGCTACACCTGGTCCCTCCAAGCCTCCGCCGATCCAGGCACCCAACTCTTCGTCCGTATCCGTGTCGAATTGAGATAATTCCAAAAAACAATCTTCGCCCCATGAACACCCGATCCAGCCTTAATCCAAGGCCGAAAGCTCCAATGATTGGCTCCTATCTTAACGAAACTCGCCGCTGACTGGCCAGCTGACGACAAACGGGTCAGGAGGGCCGCGACCCAATTCTGTCCGCTCTCCTAAAGTAGGCCGACCACCCACTCATGGTGTTTGAATTTACTCAACGGAAAGCCCCTCAGCCTGGACAACATAATCCAAGGCTTCCTCCATTGAACGACGCACCGCTGCGGTAGTCCGATGAAGAAACGAGTGGAGCGCGGCATCGGCCGGATTCCTGTCCTCGCACTCGCTGCTATATTTTTCAAAGGCTGCCAGGCCCTGCAAGAGACCGGCAAGATGCTGGGGGCATTCGCACTCAACGGTCGTCGAAATACGTGCCAATCGCGCGAGTTGTCGAGGCGAAAACAACCTCTCGGGAATGGGCGCGGACTCATCAATTCGAGCCAGTGAACTTCGGGGTAGTTCCAGCCCCAGCTTAACAAGGCATTCACGTTTCAACTGGCGATCACCCACCGGTGCTTTGAGAAGCGTTAACCCACTGATTGCACGAGCTAAGGCGGTGGCCGTTTTCGAAGTCGAGAAGCGATAGAGGAGAATTGCCGCTGAACAATGCGTACGATTCACGAGGTTACGAATCATCGTGACTGTCTCAGGGAAAAGACTTTCCGTTTCGATGACCAGAAGATCAACCGGCACTAGCTCAGAATCAGCCTCCGCATCTTCAATTGTGTCATACCCGGCAACCGCCACCGCATTAAGAAACTCTTCATCTTCGGTCAGAGCCGCAACGACCGGACCAATGGTCATGAAACTCTTGCGAGAAGCGGAACCACTTGCTTCATCCACAGAAGCCAGCTCGTGGTCGCAGCGCTCGCCTAACTGGAGCAAGCTCAGGCCCGCAATCGTACTGATGGCATGCCCACGATCGGTCAGTTGTTTCATGAGGATGAGTCGCTCGATATCTTCAGCCGAATAGAGCCGCCGGTTGGTGTCAGTCCTCGCAGGAACGACTGCCTGGTGGCGCTTCTCCCACATCCGAATGTTGGGCGTCGCCAACCCGGTCCTCTTCGCTACCGCGGCAATCCCGTAGACATCCTGCAAACTATTCTCCATGCCCCAAGCTCAGCGCAAAAACCTAAAAGTAAACAAAAAATAAACATTATCAGAACTTTTCTAAATTTCCCCTAAAACTTATTGAACAAAGAAGTAACTAGGCAAATTTAAGGTAAGCAAAAACCAAACAATGAATGCCGAATACTCAACAAGAATGAACATCGTAAGCAGGAAGTCAAATTGCGAGGCCAAGATGGCTGAACAGGAGCGCTACCTCCGACTTCTCAGCGCCCTTCTGGGGCAGTCCTATGCGGAATCAGTCAAAACGGTCGTCACACCCGAGGCACTTTCCTTCCACCGTGATCTCCAAACCAACTAAATCTGTGAATACTCTTATCTTTCTCACTGTCGCAACTCCCATTTGCGCCCTCATTGCTCTCTGCCAAACTTCGAGAACATCCCAATTCCGGCGTGGCCAGAAAATACAATCCCGTCCACTCGGAGGCGATCGCCGTCTTCGGCAGCGGACTACCAGCTATCTCTAGCTACAAGACGCCGCTCCCCCAAGTTGGCGTGGGCACTGCCAAAAAGTTACTTCGAAGCGGGACGAAAAGGTTTCGGCGATCCTCGTCCGAACCAACTCCTAGGGATTAGTCTTCCGGGTAACAAGATCCGTGACTTTATCACCCCATTCGTATTTCACGACAAGGGTGAGATCCCCCTCCTTGCTGATGCTAAACACTTGAAGCGTTCCAGCGATCGCTCCGGTGGCAAGGAGGTAGCGCCCGTCCGGCGAGAAGGCCATTCCCCAAGGCACCGCATCGGCGGGGGTACGACCGAGAAAGGTGAGAGTTTTGTCCTCGTTTACTTTGTAACGGGCGATGGCGTTGTATTCTTTTTCTCGATCGCGAATGCCCACGAAGACGAACCGCCCATCAGGGGCACATCGGATAGCAGATGACGAGAGACCAGTGTCGCGAGGAAATTTCTCGAAAGCATCGCAGACCTGCCGGTGCTTCAATTGGCCATTAGGAAGACGTTGATACACGGAGGCACCGGGACGTTGCTCGTTGGAGGAATAGACAAACTTTCCGCCAGGATGATTTGCGAGATGCCTGGGGCCGGTTCCTTCGGGCGGTTTGGCATTGAGGGGATCAAGGGGAGTGAGCGATTTTCCGTCGATACCATACTGCATGAGGGCATTGAAATCCTTCACGTAGGGAACGTAGAGGTTCTTCTGATCGGGGGAGATGAGAACGAAGTGGGCATTCTTCTTTTCCTCATGGCGACTGACGAGAGATTTCCCAATCCGGCCCCTGTCATCGAGTTGATAGAGATCAAGCCAACCGGTGCGGTAGGAAGCTCCTGCAAGCCAGCCCGCTTTCGCATTCACCGCGAGTCCGGCGTAACCATTTTTCAGGAGGTGCGAGTGATGTTTTTGAGGGAGGCCTTTTTCATCGAGAACGACAGTTGCAGCCGGGCACTCTCCTTCTGGTCCGCCATTGGTCGTGACGTAGAGGAGGTTCTTTTCCGGGTGAGCGGTGATTGTCGTCGCGGTGAACCCGAGAGGGTAATCGACGATGCTCTTCAACTCAACGGCCTCGCCATCAACTTTGGCTTCAAGAACACGGAGAACTTTTGCCGACCGACTGGGCGCATAGATGTGGAAAGATTCCTGCGCGGAAAGCAGCAAGTTCGTGAGGAAGAGAATAAGAAAAGAAAGTCGCATAGTCATCATTTACCATTTCATTTTAACTTGTTCGGCCCACTTGGAATACAGCGCTCGCAGTCGGCTCGCCTTTTCAGGCTTCTCCTTAGCGTGGTTTTTCACCTCCGGCTTTTCCTCCGCCAGGTTGTGAAGCGAGACATTCTTATTGCGGGTGCTTCCAATGAGTTTCCAGTCCCCTTCCCGGACCGCCCACTTGGCGCCCCAGGCAAAGTACAAGGATTGATATTTTGACGGGGCCTTCGCCTTTTCAATCAGCGGGAGGAGGTTGTGTCCATCGAGCTTCGGTGAGCCCTCGGCCTGCTTCACTCCGCAAAGATCGAGCACCGTTGGAAACCAATCCATCGCGGTCATGATCTGGTCCCGCGCCACACCCTTTGGAAGTTTGGCCGGGAAACTGACAATCGTGGGAACACGCACCCCGCCCTCCAGGAAAGAGCCTTTCTGCCCGATCCACTTGCCGGTGTAACCCCCACCGCTGGCCCCATAAAAATGCCCCTTGGGATGACCGCTCAAGTGACCGTCGTTACGAATCTTATTTCCCGTTTCCTCGGAATGACCGTTGTCGCTCATGAAAATCAAAATGGTGTTCTCACGAAGCCCGTGTTCCTCCAACTTGTCGACAATCTGACCGACATAGTAATCCGTTGTCGCCATGATCGCCCCATAAGAACGGAGCTCCGGATCCAGCTCATTCTCGAAGAGGGCCTCGTGCTTCTTGAGCGCCTGTTCCGGATAATGCGGAATATTGAAGGCCGCATAGAGGAAGAAGG
Organism: Akkermansiaceae bacterium; assembly: GCA_029253285.1. Taxonomy (GTDB): domain Bacteria; phylum Verrucomicrobiota; class Verrucomicrobiia; order Verrucomicrobiales; family Akkermansiaceae; genus SW10. The sequence goes on from JAQWZU010000161.1 coordinate 23,315, forward strand.
GACTTTCCTTGTTCTCTTCGATGAACTTCAGGGAACGCTTCACCATCAATTCGGGAAAGTATTCACCCGGCTTTTTTACCGTCTTGGTTCCCTCATAGAGATCATGAAAGCCGCGCGGATGCAAAAAGTAGTGATTGTAGTTATCGATGAAGCCATCGCGAATCCCGAAAAACTCATCGAAACCCTGCTTCTTCGGGCCGTAATCTTTGTGCGCCCCAAGATGCCATTTCCCAAAAAGCCCCGTGCGATAGCCCGCCGGCTTCAACGCCTCGGCCAGGGTCACCTCTTCCAGGGCCATGTTAATACCCTTCGCCGCATTCATATCGCCCTGTGTCCAATGCACCACACCGCCCCGCTGCGGATGCCGCCCAGTCAACAAGGCTGCCCTCGCCGGACAACACACGGTGTGCGCATACGCCTGGGTAAACTTCACTCCCGTCGCAGCGAGCTTATCGATATTCGGCGTAATGAGGTGCTTGGCCCCATAACAACCCGCATCGAGCGTTCCTTGATCGTCGGTGAACAAGATCACCACGTTGGGCTTGGCCGCCTGCACCCGCGGCAGGAGCGCAAATAAGAGGAAGAGCAGCACTTTCACTCTGTGAGTGTTTGCCAAACACGAATCAAGGTCAACTCCACCAACGCATTTCGCAGAACGAGCGAACACAAGAATCCTGAGAATTTCGACCGCTCGAAAAAAAATATGATTATTTTGAATCCATCCTTCAAAACCCGGCGAAGACACTGTTGTAAGCCCAAGAAGGGCTTGGAAAAACCAAACAAAAACAAAGAAAAACATGAAAGCTATCACCACCTCCATCCTCCTCGGATTCTTCGCCTTGATCTCAACTGCCTCGGCAGATCATCACAAGGGAGGCAAGAAGGACATCGTCGACACCGCCGTCGCCGCCGGCTCCTTCAAAACTCTCGCCGCAGCCCTCGGAGCTGCCGATCTGGTCGAAACCATGAAAGGTAAAGGTCCATTCACGGTCTTTGCCCCAACTGATGAGGCCTTCGCCAAGCTCCCGGAAGGAACGGTCGAGACACTCCTCAAGCCTGAAAACAAGGATAAGCTCGTCGCCATCCTGACGTACCATGTCGTCGCCGGCAAGGTCAAGGCCAAGAAGGCCGTCACTTTGAGCAAGGCCACCGCCTTGAACAAGAAGGACATCGCTCTGGCGGTCAAGGGTGAGTCACTCACTCTCAACGGCACCGCAAAGGTGGTAAAAGCAGACATCATGTGCTCCAACGGAGTCATCCACGTGATCGACAACGTCATCCTCCCACCAGCCAAGTAAGCGAATCAACTCCCTATCCCGGATTCTCGAGTGAGGATCCGGGGTAGACACGTCTCCCCCAAACTGTATGCTGCCAGCCTCAGTGACAGATCGACTGCAAGATACTTCAGACGATGTGATGCTCCTTCAGGTGGCTCAAGGAAACGAACGAGCCATGGAATTGTGTATCACTAAATACGGCCCGCTCGTTTGGTCCATCGCCAAGCGCCATGTGCAAGACCACTCCTCAATTGAAGATGTCGTCCAAGAGACCTTCACCGACTTGTGGAAATCCGCCAGGCGCTACAACCCGGACATTGCCACTGAATCCACTTTCGTGGGGCTACTGGCCCGGCGGCGCGCCATCGACTATGCACGCAAGGAAAGCCGCCGCCCTAAACTGGAACCATTACCCGAAACAGAATCGTTTCTCGAACCTGCTCTTGAATCCTCGGCCGCTCTCCACTGCCAAAACGAAGATGTTCGCTCGGCTCTCAAAGAACTTCCCGAGGAAACCCGGCACATTTTCTCACTCCACTTTGACAAGGGAATGACCCATCCCGAAATCGTCGAACAAACCGGCCTACCACTCGGAACGGTGAAGACCCGCCTGAGGCGCGGTTTGATCGACCTTAGAAATACCCTCCGCCGCCTGCACAGCGGTCAACCATCAATCCCCACTACCTGATGAACGAGCAAGAAATCTTAGATCGATTCGAAGAGCTTGAAGCTGGACGGATCCTCGGTGATCTCGATTCCAATGAGATCAAGGAATGGGAAAAGCTCTCCGCCGATCCTCGTTGTAAGTCCGATCTCTCCCTTGAATTAGCGGCCGCCGCGCTTGAGTCCGAATATCTCGGGAACGAGGAGACTGGCCTTTCAAAGGATCTCCTCGGAAAACTTCAGGAGGACATGGCAGGCTTTATTGTCGCGGAGGAGCCTAAAGAATCTGAAGGCAACGTCATCCGTCCGGCGAATTGGCAAACCATTCTGGCCGCTCCGAAAACCGGATGGGCTATCGCAGCGCTTTTTGCCCTTCTTCTCATCGCCCAATCATTCATCGATAAGGGGCCTCAGGAACCCAAAGGTTTGACAACGGCCAAGGTCGAAACGACCTCTGCCAAAGAGAGCCGTGACACCCTAATTTCCAAAGCCAGCGATTTAGTTAAATCAGACTTCGGAGGACTCGAAAACTATGGAGAAATGTCCGGAACAGTAGTCTGGAGTGACGAACTTCAGGAGGGATACATGAGCCTCACCAATCTTCCCGCCAACAATCCCGGCACTAATCAGTATCAACTTTGGATTGTCGATCCTACCCGCGATGAAAAACCAGTGGACGGCGGAGTCTTTGATATTCCGTCAGGCGATGGCACCACCATCATTCCGATTCGTAACCCGCTCGTGATTACCAACCCCAAGGCATTTGTGATCACCTTGGAGCAGCCCGGTGGGGTTGTCGTTTCCAAGCAGGAAATTGTGGTCGCGCTAGCCAAAGCTTCTTAAGCCCGGCTACGAAAGAAGTTCACCCGGAATTCAGTCTTTTTACGGCCATTTTTGGATAATTTGGCTCAATCCACGGGGGGTCACAAAAAGATTAAGTTTTTTGAATCCAGATCTTGAGGGGAGGCGAAGACACCCATAGAGCCTAGCCGCTCCCAAATTCATGAACCCGTTTACCGCTACCAATTTTCGCCTTCCGGGAATCCGCAGCTTCATCACCCGATGCTCGATGTTTCAACAAGTAGAGTCACGAAAAAGGCACTCCTCCTCAGAACTTGTGGCCTATGCCAATGAGGCAGTCCGAACTGGACATTTTCGCAACGGAGATCGGTTTCCCACACCGGACGAAATCTCGAAACTGACCGGCGCCTCGGTCGTAGAAAGCCTCGATGCTGTCACAATCCTCATCAAAGAAGGAGCCATTAGACAACTTCCCTCCGGACAACTCTCCATTCTCAGGCAGCCGGGCAGAGTATGCCTCTAGTCCGAGCCCTTCGACGACCTATCAATAGGGAACCAAGCTCTTACTTCTCACGAGACGTCCGCGCTTGGTTTCTCTCATGAGAGAGGCCAACTCAAAGCGCTCCTTCTACTTCTTCTTCACGGCTTTCGGCTTCTTCTGGCGCTTCGGTCTCAGCGGGTCAACCTCGGGAACTTTGAATTCCTTCCGCAAACGAGCGAGTTCGGTCTCCATTTCCTTCTGAACGGCCGCGTAGTTCGGATCACCGTGGACACTTTTCATCTCGTTGGGATCCTTTTTCAAATCAAAGAGCTCCCACTCCTCCTTTTGGTAAAAGTGAATCAACTTGTGGTGTCCGTTGGTCACCCCGTAATGGCGCGCGACGCTGTGTGCTCCGGGAAACTCGTAGTAGTGATAGTAGAATGACTTTCGCCAATCCTCGGCAGCCTCGCCCTTTAACAATGGCACAATGCTACGCCCTTGCATGTCGGAGGGGACCTTCACTCCGGCAACATCGAGGAAGGTCTCGGCGAAATCGAGATTCGAAACGATGTCCTCATTACGGGAACCCGCTTTGACTGTTCCCGGCCAGCGCACAAGGAGAGGTGTTCTCAAAGACTCCTCATACATCCAGCGCTTGTCATACCAACCGTGCTCTCCGAGATACCAACCCTGGTCAGAGGAATAGATCACAATGGTATTCTTCGCGAGGCCGCTTTCATCGAGATAGTCCAGGATTCTTCCAATGCCATCATCCACTGACTTCACACAACGAAGATAATCCTTCACGTAGCGTTGGTATTTCCACTGAATGATTTCCTTCTCACTCATCGTGGCTTTTGCTTTTTCAAAGGCCTCGTTCTTTGGACCATAAGCGGCATTCCATTTCTCCAATTGCTCGGGATTGAGTCCGCGCGGCTTGTTCAACTTAAGATCATTCGCGCTGAGGTGCCGCTTGATTTCCATCGTCTGCTCGCTCGCGGCCGAAGTCCGACCCTTGTAATCGTCATAAAGAGTGTCCGGCTCCGGGATCGTTTTGTCATCGAGCCAGGTCAAATAATCCGGCCCCGGCTGCCAATTGCGGTGCGGGGCCTTGTGCTGGCACATCACCATGAAGGGTTTCGAGTCATCCCGCTTTTCCTTGAGCCAATCCAAAGTCAGGTCCGTGATAATGTCGGAGGTATACCCCGTGACCTTGGTGGGGACTTCCTTGCCATCTTTCCCCATTACCCGCATCGCCGGATTGTAGTAGGCCCCCTGCCCCGGAAGAATTTGGAAATGATCGAAGCCCTGTGGGGTGGTCTTCAGATGCCACTTCCCAAGAACCGCTGTCTGATACCCGACCTTCTGCAGAAGCTTCGGAAAGGTTTGTTGGTCTCCGTTAAAGGAGTTTCCATTCGTCATGAAACCATTCAGGTGGCTATATTTCCCAGTCAAAATCACCGCCCGGCTGGGACCGCAGATCGCATTGGTGACGTAACAACGGTTGAAAAGCATCCCCTCCTTCGCAAGACGATCCATATTCGGAGTCGTCATTCGCGACGGATCGTAGGCGCTGAGGGCCTGCTCGCAGTGATCGTCGGTGAAAATGAACACGATATTCGGGCGATCGGCCGCCAGCGAAGAAATCGTGGCAGAGGTAAAACAAAGGAGTGAGAGAAGGCGTGATTTCATGAGGTATATGGGACTGAGAAGATACCCCACCACGCAAGCCCTCCTTTCAAGACCTTATTACTGATCACTTAAGGGATTTGCCTGATCTCTCGAGCCAGCACTCATCCGGGAAAGAATCCCCTCTACCAAAGCCCCCAATCCCGCGAAAACCCCGGAGACCAATCAATGCCTCTCCAACTCACAGAGGTTTTTCAAATCAGCACCCGTCGGCGACTGGAAAATATTCAGTCCGAACTCCGGCAGCACAGCCAAAAGGTGATCAAAAATATCACTCTGAATTCCTTCGTATTCAATCCACCGGTTGTCATTGGTGAATATGTAAATCTCAATCGGCAACCCTTTCTCTGTCGGTTGCAATTGCCGCACCAGAAGAGTTTGGTCCTTGGAAATCTTTGGATGGCTTTTGAGATACTCGGCAATGTAGGCGCGGAACGTTCCCAGGTTGGTCAGAGCCCTTGCATTCACCGGCTCCACGCTTTCCTCGCCTGGAAACTGCCCGTTCCATTCATCCAGCTCTTTCACCTTGCGATCGAGATAGTCACGCAACAGCCGAATCTTACGAAATCGTTCAATGGAGTTTTCGTCGAGCAAGCCTACCGAGTTCATGTCGAGCAGAAGGTTTCTCTTGATTCGCCGCACTCCCGATTTACTCATCCCCCGCCAATTGCGGAAGCTGTCGCTAATTAAGGCATGAGTCGGAATAGTGGTAATGGTTTTGTCAAAGTTCTGTACTTTGACCGTCGTCAATGCGACATCGATCACATCGCCGTCTGCTCCGAATTTCGGCATCTCAATCCAGTCCCCCCTCGCGACCATTCGATTCGCGGAGAGCTGCACGCCTGCGACAAGTCCAAGAATAGCGTCCTTAAAAATCAACATCAACACTGCCGTCAAAGCGCCAAGCCCGCTGAAGATCAGCACCGGTGATTTCCCAATCACCGAGGCCACCACAAAGATCGCCGCCGCAACAAAAATCAAAACCTTGATGACCTGAAGAAAACCCTTGATGGGGATTTCCCGAGATACCGGAAAACGTCGATAGATACGCTCGCACACATTGAGAACGGAACTCAAAGCGAGAAACGCCACCACAATGATATAGATCTCAGCGAGAATTCTGACGACTTCGGACGCCGCAGGATTACGAAGCGCAACCTGCCCTCCGGACCATATCAACATTCCCGGAACCAACTGAGCGATCCACTGGAAAACACGACTTTTAACCAGTTCGTCGTCCCAGGTATTATCACTTCGCTTAACCAGCGCCCGAAGCAAACGCACCACCAGTCGCCAGGCGATGAAATAGATCCCGATCGCAGCAAGCACCACTCCCAACAGAATCAAGACATCCGCCAACACCGAGACCCAATTGGCGCCACTCCCCGCGCCGCGGCCTATCCACCCTTCAACTGTTTGATGCAATCCGTTCACCCTCCCTAGTTGCCAGATAAGGACCTTCGAAGCAAGCCGCGTTGATCCATAGTCGCTAACAAGGCACAAAAAATCGCCTCGCCGGATGGACTTCCTCGGTTGTATCATCCCCGAAATCCCCATGGAAACCTCTTTCACCCGAAGAAACTTCCTCCGCGCCGGAGGAATTGCCATCGCCCTCCCCTCTCTGGAGTCATTCGCGCAACCCGCGAAAGCCTCCAAGAAACCGGTAAAGCGCATGATCTGCCTTTCCAATAACTACGGCGTTTACCAGAAGGCCTTTTTCCCCACCCAAGGCGGTCGCAATTACGAGATGTCGCACACTCTCAAGCCGCTCGAAAAACATCGCGAGGATTTCACCGTCTTTTCCAATCTCGATCACGGCCTCACCGGCGGACATGCCTGCGTCCCGACTTTCCTCAACGGTATCCGCCCCGACATGTCATCCAGCTTCCGCGAAGGCAACATCAGCATGGACCAAAAGGCCGCCGAGTTTGTCGGAGCGGCCACGCGTTATTCCTCCATGACGCTCAAGGTGAAGGAGAACAACCAAACGAGTTTCACCCGCACCGGCGTGCAGGTTCCTTCCATCGATGTCACCGCGATGTATCGCAAGCTCTTCCTCGAAGACTCAGCCGAAGCCAAGAAACAAGAAGAGCTGCGCCTGCAACGACACGGCAGCATTCTCGACACCGTTCTCGGAAGAGCCAAGGACGTCAAGAAGGAGCTCAGCAAGCAGGATCAGGATAAGTTCACCGAGTATCTCGACTCCGTACGCAGCCTCGAAAAGAAAATCGACCTGCAGCGACCGTGGCTTGATCAGCCGAAGCCAACGACCGAAATGGAGGAACCCCGGCCGGCCCGACAGACCGCCGACGAGATGAAAATCATGATGGAGCTGATGGCACTCGCCATCGAAACCGACTCCACCCGTATCATGACTCTTGCCAGTGGATTCGCGAATGGCGATTTCGGCTTGAATGGCGGCTACCATGGATTTTCCCATCACGGCGAACTTGCCGAGAAAACAGATGCCCTCAAATTAATCGAGGGAAATCAGATCGCGCAGATGGCTTACCTCATCGACCTGCTCAAAGGAAAAGAAGACACTCTCAACGGCGGCACGCTTTTCGATCACACCATGATCCTCTACGGATGCGGCATGGCGACGGGAACGCATTCCTGCAAAAATATGCCCCTTGTCCTCGCCGGTGGCGGGTTCAAGCTGGGCGAGCACGTCGTTCTTCCCGAAGGAAAATTCGAACGCGTGAAAGCCTGCAATCTCCTCCTCTCCATGCTGCAAAATTTCGGGCTGAAAGTTGATCAATTCGGAACAAGCACGGGAACCCTGACGGGACTCGAGTGGGCGTGATGAGGAAAACCTTTCATGCCATTTTCCTGATCGCAGCCGGGCTAGTTCAAGCCAAGGGCCAAGAGCGCTGGGTGCAAAGTTACGACGCAGGATACACCGATGCCAATGGCGCTTGGGCGGGCGGATCCGAGATGATGCACCTCGCCTCGCACAAGGGAAAGCTCTACGCCTCCAATGGCTACTGGGTGGATTCCCATTGGGTAATTCCACCCGAGGGCCAACGCCAGTCCGCGCAAGTCTTACGCCTCGATTCAAGTGATGCGCAATGGCAGGTCGACCTCAAGATGGGAAAGTCCAACGACGACCTCGGCGTGGAATACATGAAGGGCAACATTCTCAAGTCAGTCACCTTCACACGTGACGCCAAGGGCCAGCCGCTCGCCAAACCGGAATCCCTTCTGGTGATGGCTGCGGGTGCGAATTTCGAACGCGGCGGCGCGGTCTCGGCATGGGTCCGCGATGACTCTACGGACAAATGGACGCACACCTTGGTCCGCCATGGCTCGAGTGCCGGCGGAGTTCGCTGGGTGCCGCGCGATATGGAGGTCTATCGCGACAAAGTCACCGGAGTGGAACGCATCTTCATGTCGCTCGGAAATCCCGGCATCATCTCGGGTGTCTATGACCCCGCCGCTCCCGGCCGCATTCGCTGGGATCGCAATCTGGAGTATCCCTTCCTCACCGACGGAAGTTTTCGCACCCGCCCTCTCGGCATCACGAAAGCCAACGGCTCTTTGTTTTTTTCCGAGGGCGATTCGATCTATCAACGCATCGATGGTGCAAGACCTAGCTACCGCGAGATCTTCGAACTCTTCGAAGACACCGATACCGACGTCGGCGGCATTCGGGGGCTGACTCGCGTCGACAATCCGAATGGTAAAGGTGACTCGCTTCTCTTCATCTGGGCTCCCGGCGAGCGATCAGCCAGCGCGGTCAAGCGACTCGATCCCGACGGCAAAGGCGGCTACACCTTGCACGATGAAGCCCGCATCATTGATCTGATGAAGGACTACCTCGATGTCGAAGTCACCTACACACTCGGCGCACACAACATGGTTTACCCCTTCACTGATCCAGCCACTGGAGAGACCGTTCACATCATCGGCTTTCAGGGGAACATTCGCGGGTCCAAAAATCATCTCCGCTGGAAAGGGAGCGCGCTTTATGCCGGCGCGCTCTATGCCGTGAGAAAAGCCGATCAGAGCTATCAGGTTCTCGAAGTCAACAACCGCTACAAACCCGGCAAACAACTCCTTATTTCTCCCCGCACTTTTTGCGAGTCACCATTCGGCGACAAGGACATCTATATCGCAGGCCATGATTCCAGCTTCAAAAACTCCGACAACATGGCCTGGGTTTTCCGCGCACCCGAAATGGTGGTCCTCGGATCAACGAAAGCCCTCGATGCTCTCCCGCCCAAACCAAAACCAAAGCCCCCGCAACGCTTACTGGATGGACCAATTTACGAGCTCCGCATCTACGCCGCCAATGAAGATCGGCTCCATCATTTGGAAAAACGCTTCCGCGAGCACACCGATCGTATTTTCAAGAAACGCGGCCTCAAATCCATCGGATACTGGGTTCCCACCGAGGGCCCGGCCAAAAAACGTCGTCGTCTGATCTACATTCTCAAGCACCCTTCGCGCTATACGGCTTATCAAAACTGGATTCACTTCAACAACGATGGTGAATGGGACAGAGTTCTCGACGAACCACAGTTTCAGGGACTTCTTTCCGAAAAGCCGACGAGCATCTTCATGAACGAAACGGATTACTCCTCTCAAGTCCGCAATGCCATCGACCAAAAAGGAGGTGTGTTCGAACTTCGAACTTACGTAACCAACCCGGGCAAGCTCGACGCGCTCAACGAACGGTTTAAAAACCATACCGCCAAGCTCTTCGCCAAGCATGGCATGAAGAATTTCGGCTACTGGACACCCTTCGACATCCCCGACTCTGCAAACACACTGATCTATCTCATTCATCACGCCGACCGGAAGCAAGCCGACGCCAATTGGAAGGCCTTTGCCTCCGATCCCACTTGGCAAAAAGCCCGTAAGGAATCCGAGCGTGATGGCAAAATTCTCGCCCACGCACCCGAGCGCATCTTCCTGCGAGCCCTCGATTTTTCTCCCACTAACCAAGTGAAAAAATGAAACGATTATTCCCAGTTTGGTTTCTCACAAGTCTGCTCGCTTTTGGCGAAGCCGATCCCTCGTTGAACACTCTCGGCCCCTTCCTGAAGAAACACTGCATCGAGTGCCACGGCCCGGACAAACAAAAGGGCGACTATCGCTTCGACCTTTTGAAAAATGATCTCTCCGACCTGCCAACGCTGGAACTTTGGCAGGGAATTTTGGATCAACTCAACCTCGGTGAAATGCCCCCGAAAAAGAAGGAGCAGCCGTCCCGGGAAGAGAGTGCTAAAGTCATCGCCACTCTCACTCCCGCGCTCCAAAAAGCCTACGCCTCTCAGAAAAGCACCGGCGGGCAGGCCGTCATTCGAAGGCTCAACAAATTCGAACTCCGCAATACCCTGCGTGATTTGTTTTATCTCGATCACCCGGACTTTAAACCCACCGTCGTGTCCGGACTTTACGACTTCAATGGCAACGGCATCACGGCGCAAAAAACCATCGAGCCCACACGAAGTTTTCAGGACGACGAAGAAGCCGAAGGCTTTGACAACATCGGCGACACTTTGGTGATGTCAGACTTCCTCCTCAAGATGCTCATCTCGGCTGCGGAGGAATCGATTGAAATGGCCACGAACAACGAGCCCCAAAAGCCCTTCGAAGCAGAAACCTTCACCGCACCCATTTGCACCAAGACTCTGCACGGCGACAGCCTCGACAAACATCAACGCGACAATGGAGATCCTTACGATGAGGTTTTCCAGCGCTGGGATCGCTACAACCGGATTGGGCCGGACAAATACCATAAAGGAATTCGTCGTCCCAACAACTACCGCGTCACAGTCGAGATCTCAGCCCACAATCCGAAAGGGGACAAATGGGGAAACTGGACCGTGAACGAGGGCCGACTCATCCACCACGGCCGCGAAAGCCTTGATGCTCCCTTCGAAGTCGGTCTTTATCTCGAACGGCACGAACACCTCCGTGGAGAGCAGAAGCATCGCATCGCCCATTGGACTTTGCCTCCGGATGGAAAGAAGCGAACCTTCTCTTTTGAGACCTGGATTGATAATCCCTGGAGCACGTGGATTGGTTGGGAAAATGGCCCCTGGATTCAACACAACGCCTTCCACATCCTCCTCGATCAGTGGTATCCCGAGGATTACAAAAAAATCGACCGAAAGAAAAAGGGCTTCAAGAAAGACGTCGCTGAGATCCTTTTCAAAAAAGGATACCTCGGACCTACCTTGCGAGTGCACAAATACCGAATCGAACCTGTTCCCGAAGAGTGGCCACCCAGGAGTCACACCGCCCTCTATGGGAAGGGTTCCATTAATGAAGCAAATCTCCCGAAGCTTTTCCACGCCTTTGCCGAGCGAGCCTACCGTCGTCCGGTCGATCCTTCGGAAATCAAACCCTTCATCGAACTCACAGAAAAACTCGAATCCGAAGGAAGCTCACGACAGGAAGCGATGAAAGGCGCCTACACCGCGCTCCTCTGCTCGCCCGACTTTGTCTATCTTCGGCAGAAATCCGGAAAGCTCGACGACTTCGCACTCGCTTCACGTTTGAGTTATTTCCTTTGGTCATCGATGCCCGACGAGTCCTTGCTCAATCTCGCACGCGCAGGAAAGCTCTCCGCTCCGGCGGAATTGAATCGCCAGGTCGAGCGTATGCTCAAGGACCCCAAGGCGGCGGCCTTTATCCGCCACTTCCCCGAACGTTGGTTGAAGCTCCACGAACTCGGTCGCATGGAACCGGATAAGAGGGGACCCTACGGCCACTATTTCCGCGTGAAGGATTTTCTCATTCCTCAAGTCGACGCCTACTTTGGAGACCTCCTCGAGCGCAATGGGCCAATCCGGGACTTCATCGATTCCGACTACACTTTCATGAACCAACTCCTCGGGGAATTGATCTACAAACAGAAGAGCCCCGGAGAAAATCTGCGGAAGGTGAAACTGGATGACCCACGGCGCGGAGGACTACTCACTCTGCCCGCCATTATGACCGTCACCTCCAACGGCGTGGAAACCTCCCCCATCAATCGGGGCGTCTATGTTCTCGAAAACATTCTCGGTACTCCGCCACCACCGCCGCCGCCCGACGTCGAACCGCTCTCACCCGACTTGCGCGGAACCACGACACTCAAAGACCAGCTCGCCGCCCACCGGAACCAGGAAGCTTGCCGAAGTTGTCACCAAAAAATCGATCCGATGGGATTTCCGCTGGAAAATTTCGACCCGATCGGCCGCTGGCGCGATGATTATCCCAAGCTCGATAAGAAGGCCAAAAAGACTCTCCCTGTCGATTCCTCCTCTGTTCTCCCGAATGGTCGCGAAGTTCAGAATCTCACTGAATACAAAGCGATGCTCCTCGAACGCGAACCACAAGTGGTCCACTGCCTCACCGAAAAAATGCTCACCTACGCCACCGGTCGCTTGCTTGAGGTTGGGGACCGGGGTGAAGTCAACCGCATCGTTTCGGAGATGGAGAAAAACGGAAACCGGCTCCGCGATCTCGTTCATCTTATCGTTAGGAGCGATCTCTTCTTGAACAAGTGAATTGCCGACAGCACGCTAAGTTTCCAATGAGAACGACCATTGCTCTGCTCACTATTTTCTTCTGCGAGGCCTCTATCGAGATTTTTGCGCAGGACGCCCCCCGCACCGTCACTGAGACCTGGGCGGACTACGATCCGCGCGCCGAACCCCTGGAGGTCGAAGTGGTGCGCGAGGAATCTGACGGAGGAATCATCACCCGCTACGTTCGCTATGTCGTAGGAACCTTTGCCGGAAAGAAGACCAAGGTGGCGGCCTTCTATGCCTTTCCGGAAAAAGCGAAAGCCTTGCCCGGGATTATTCAGGTTCACGGAGGCGGGCAATTCGCTCGCAAACAATCAGTGCAGTTCTACGCGACCCGTGGCTACGCCGCGATCGCGGTGAACTGGGGCGAGAAAGCCATTGATCAGGCGGATGATCCCAACACCGACTGGCAAGGAATTCCTGCGGGATTTCTCGACCCAAAACATCACAATGGAGTCGAGGCGAGTGAAGGGACGATCCACAGAAAAGCCCATCCATGGAACAGCTCGTGGATTCTCTACGCGGCAGCGACACGACGCGCGATCACTTTTCTGGAGCAGCAAGCAGAATGCGACGGCGATCGCATTGGCCTTCAGGGACACAGCATGGGTGGACGCCTCACCGTCCTCACCGCAATCGACCCCCGCATCAAGGCCGCTTCCCCATCGGTCGGCGGCAGCGGATTTCTCTACACTGACATCGCCGGCATTCCCAACTCGGCCCGACGGATGGCAGCCGGCCCTGAGCGCGATCTCTACCTAAAAACACTCGCCTGCCAAAACTATTGGCCACTGGTTCGCTGCCCGGTGATGTTTCTTGGCGCTACCAACGACTTCAATTCACCGATGGAGTTTGTCCTTCGTGGTTTCAACTCCCTGCCTGATGTCAGACAGAGCCGCACTTCCTTCACTCCTCACATGAATCATCGCTTCACCGCCGACAACATGATGGCGCGCATTCGCTGGTTTGATACACATTTGAAAAAATCATTCACCTTCCCCGCCACCGCCAAGGCCACTTTGGATTTGAATACTCCCGACGGCATCCCGGTCTTCACGGTGCGACCTGATCTTTCCGAACCCCACAAACCTGAACGGGTCGAGATTTACTACGGTTATGATCGAGACCCACGCGCCCGCTTTTGGCGTTCGGCGGAAGTCGAACGCGACGGCAACACCTTTTCGGCACCCTGTCCGGTCATAACCACCGGCGAGCCTTTGTTCGTATTTGCCAACGTCATTTACGAAACCGGTGAAAAGATCAAAATGCCACCGGGCTACCGCGATAATTCGCTACTGACAATCACGAGTGAATACCGAAAGGCCTATCCCCACCAACTTCAAAAGGCCGGGGTGAAAGCGACGGTAAAACGCCAGCGCCTCATCGACAATTTTGCTCATGGATGGCGGGACTGGGCGCGGGTTTCCGAAAACAACCGGGAGCACTGGAACTTCGAAACTCACAAGATCAACGACCCCGCCTTTGTCGGCCCAAAAGACGCCAAGCTCGCCTTCGAAATCACCACCACCGAACCCGGCGAAACCTTGGCCGTGGTCATTGATACCGACCGCTGGCGTGGCTACACCGGTCGCAAGCCCACCCAACATGTTGCCCTGGTGGAATTGGAAACGGCCGGCCCG
>JAQWZU010000165.1 GCA_029253285.1 Akkermansiaceae bacterium
GCCTCCATGAAACGGTTCGTTGCCGTGTGCGCCAACCGCCATTTCCCTGGTGCTCTGCATTTCCAGCTTTCCCACTAGCGCCTTGCGGCCGATCTGTTTTCCGTCGAGATAAAGCGTGATTTGTTTGCCGTCGAAAGTTCCGGCAACGTGATGCCATTCGCCGTCGCCGAGTAATTTGCGATCCACCGAGGCGCCAAATTCTTGGTATTGACCTGCGATCCCGGCGCCCATCCAGAGCCCCCAGGTGTCACCGGTTCGGCCAATGGCCAGGAGTTGACGTCGCCATGAATCCTCCCGGCGGACAATGGTCTGCCAATGGTCCCCGGTTTTTTTCGGCCTGATCCAGGCACTGATCGAGAGTCCGGAGTTGCGTGTCGCGACAGATTGGTCGACGTCTATTGAGCCTTTTGGAGTTCTCGGTTCTGTGTTCAGTGGATCCTGGAACAAGTCATCCCAGACCCGACAGTTTTTGTCGAAGTTCTCTGCGTTAACGATAGAGCGGCTGAGATCGAGAAAGGACTCCATGAGGACTGGAGATAAACTCAGATGGTCGCCACGATTATTGAATCCATTTTCTGCCGGAGGATCTTTGGGGAAAGCCATCACACCCAGTAGGCGGTTTTCCAGCATTTGCTGTAGTCCCATGATCCGATTGCCGACACTGACGACCTTGGGCATCTCGCGCGATTCCGGTCGAAAATAATTGTTGTGGTCCCTGATAATGCGATCGTTGATTGAATAGACCCAGGACTTCAGGTTAAAGAGATCTTTGACCGCGTTGCCATATTCGAAACGATTCATTCGTCGGAGTCTCAGCGGAATGACAGGCTGGGTACCGCCCTGTGCCAGGGCATTTTGGAAAGCCTTTTTGAGTTCCGCCAAGATGAATTTTCGTTGGGTTTCACTCGGTTGCGTTTCTTCTTCCGGAGGCATCTCGTTTTTGTCCAAGGCCTCGATCATCTTTTCGATGAGAAGGGGATTCGATTCGAAATCCTTCCATGACGTGAGCGAGCTTAGATTGACTTTTCCCTTGGTCCTCTCTCGGCCGTGACAGTCGTAGCAATGTTTCTCCAGAATCGGTTGTATCCCCTTCTTAAAGTCGCTCAGGGGCCCAGGGGGCTTTTCACCTTGCGCGGATGAGGAGGCGAGGAGAGCTGTTGCCAAGGCAAGTCTTACCATCGAGCCTCGAACCAATTTCACCCTTAAAAAGTAGGGGCCTCTTTTCTCGAGGTCGAGGAGGAAAAACCGGGTGCTACCAGAACTGAAGGTCCTCAGGTCGTTGACTCGTATCGATGGGAATCATTGAAGTCCCGCTATGTGAGGATTTCCGCACCCTTCAGGGTGAAAATGTTGCTCCATATACTCGTGACCCCTGGACATCCAAACAAGACGAGAGGCCGCAGGCTGCCTGAGAGGTGCTGCCAACTATTTCCGGCCTAGAATGAGTTAATTGCACCTGCCTGCTTCACGCTGTCACCCGATCATGCGGCAGTTGAGAAAGCTTGCCTAAAAGGCCCCAATCTGAGCATTATTAAAGCGAAGGGCGTATGTCCCGTTTTATGATCTCAGGTAACAGTCCTCCGGCGGAAGGCAGGCGGGTTGGATATGCGCCCCAATGCTTGGACCAATAGTTTACAGGAAACGGCAATGAGAACGGGATCGACCATCTATCGACTGCTTGGCATATACGCTTTCTGCCTAATACTTGGGCTTGGGCATTTGTGTGGAACTGAAATTACGTCTGACGCACAATGGACCCTCTCAGACAGCCCTGTTTCGGTGACCGAGAAAGTCATTATCCGCCCAGGCGCGACCTTGGTTGTTGATGCCGGGGTGACGGTGATGCTAACCGAAGATGCAGCGATATTGGTCGAGGGATCACTACTCGCCAATGGCACGGCCAACGAACCCATCCTTTTCACGCGTGCGGCTGGGTCGAACGGCTGGCCGGGAATTGAGTTTTCTGGAGCGCGGGTTTGGAACACTTTTTCAAGCAGGAGTGTTTTCGGGTTCTGCCGTTTTGAGCACGTTTCAAACGAAGTCGCCCTGCAGGCCTGGGAGGTCGACCTGGAGTTTTCGAATTGTGAATTTGAAACGATCACGGACACGGTGATTCGCAGCCACGACGGAAAACTGCGGCTGGCGGATTCCTTGTTTCGGAACTGTGGCGAAGGGGTCAACGCGGTTCGCTGCGACGCGGATATTTCGCGCAATCGCTTTTACCACATTCGCAACGGTGCCGACGCCATCGACGTTGACCTGGAATACAGCGGGGAGGGTTTGAAGCCCGCGAATGTTTCGCAGAACATCATTGAGTATTGTTCCGGCGACGGGATCGACCTGGGGAGCAGCGCGGCGCGTATTTCAGGGAACCTGATCCGGCGCTGTGCAGACAAAGGGATCTCGCTGGGCGAAGGGTCCAATGCCCGGGTCGAGAACAACGTGGTGCTGCATTGCCCGATCGGAATCGCGGTGAAAGATCGTTCAGCCCCGGTGATGGCGAATAATACCGTGGCAAGCTGCACGGTCGGCGTCAGCGTTTACGAAAAGGAGATTGGCATGGGCGGGGCGCGGGGGCACTGGGTGAACGGGATCATTTGGAATTGCGACGAAAGCATCCGGCTGGACCTCCTGTCGTTTCTGGATGTGAGATATTCGGTGATCGGTGGTGCCGAAGTTTGGCCCGGCGAGGGTAACACCAATACGGATCCCCAATTCGTGGATTTGAATACCGAAAACGTCTTACTTCAACTCGGCTCGCCCGCCCTAAACGCGGGCACGTCCCGTCTCGCCCCCACGGTCGATTACCACGGAGTCGCCCGCTCCGCCATGCCCACCGCGGGTGCGTTCGAAGATGTGGCTACCGGTTATGATAGCGACGGAGACGGGCAGGTGGACGCGGACGATGGCTTGCCCTTCAACTCGCTGAATGTAGCGGACCTGCCGGCGGAATCTTCGGTGATCATCAATGAAATCATGTATCGTCCCGACAACGATGCCATCGCCCTGGAATATCTGGAATTGTATAACCGGGGTGACTCTGCAGTCGATCTTACGGGTTGGCAGTTGGTGGATGAAACCTTGTTCGACTTCCCGGTTGGGACGACGATGCTGCCTCGTTCGTTTCTGGTGGTGGC
>JAQWZU010000214.1 GCA_029253285.1 Akkermansiaceae bacterium
ACCGGAACTATACCTATTCGTATTTCGAAAATGGACACCCAATTACATTGGGAGCCAAAAGACGCAAATATACCTCAGCGCACAATGGAACTCGGGAAAACCCTGACATCATCGTTCAGACCGGATTTTACAGTCTGAGGTTTGAATGCGATACCGGAGCCCTCAGTGGATTCGACCCCCTAACCGGAGGTGATTATGTTTCAGCCCTTACTGAAGATGTCACCCAGTTCTCTGCCGCCAACCTAGAGCTCTCTGCTTACATCGGAAGCGATCACTACACCTGCACCAGCGGCATTACCCAAGACACCGCCAACCAATATTTCCGCTTCATTGAAGGAGGACAATACGTGCAACGGTTTGACCATACGCGCTTGGTCTTTGTTTCTCCTCAAGGTGATGAAATCTATGGGCGGCTCGAAATCACAGCATGGCCAGATCACGTCACCTTCACCTTGGATTTCAGAGGAGACCCCACCGTCACGCGCACTTCGATTTCTCTGACGACCCCAGCGGGAACCACACACCTGGAAGATAACCTCTCCAATAAAATATCGATGTCGGTTCAGCCCCACCTCAACGAAGACACCACCGCTCTGAATCCACCTACCTCTCTCCCCAGCGCCACCATGTGGAATGGAGCGAGCCTCACTCGTAGCTGGGATTCCGAAATCGGAGGACTTCGACTCGATCTCCCTACCGGTGGGGTCAATCCATCCACAAATAAAAAAACGGTTCATGAATACACCTTTACCGTTAACAATCCCACCAACGCGCCAGCCAACATCCCTTTGATCTTTGCTCCAGATCGAGTCCGTGCCGCTACCGGAACGGTAATGACCTTATGTCACGATGATGGTCGCCCAACTGGAATTCCAGTTCAAGTTTCCAAAAACTGGCACGGCACAGCCGGAAGCACCCCTCACGCAGGAAGGTGGTTGCGGGCTTACACGATGGTTCCCCTCGCTGCCGGAGCAAGCCAAACATTCCGATTGAAAACGATTTACGGCTACTGGGGAAATGGCACTTTTGGCACTGTCTCCCACTCTTCACTTTCCCTCATCGGATGGTCCAACCTCTATACCTGGAAATGGGACGAAGCGGCCCTGGGAGCCTGGGGTGAGTCGATGACCTATGATATTTCCCAACACGCGGGAGGGGCCGTTTGTGGCGACGTCCGCCCAACCTTCACTACACCATTCAACGGAGCAACAACCCACAGCTGGACTGAAAACGTCGGCGGCGCGGATTTCCTAAACTACTACAATAGCTCTAATGTCTACCAACCCGCCAAAAGACTCAAAACCTGCTACCGCTGGCCAGGACCAAACATGACCGAGGTTCTTTATTCCGGGGTCACTGCAGATGATAAAATTCGGTTTACCTACCGAACCCGAGCCTGTGGGACAATGGACTACAACCGCCGCTTCCATTCTTACAAATATGAATTTCTGCAAGATGTCATCAATCCTCGACGCCTGGCATTTTATCAGATGTCTGCCGACTACTACTTCACCTCTTTCTTCACTGATTATTATGAAGGGGGCGCCACCGGCCTCGGCTCCGCAAAAACAACCAGTCCATCGGGAAATGGCTACAACGAAGCCTCCTTCCCCTTCACCAACCGTTGGTTGGCCATCAATGACACAAGCGCTGGTGCGGACACCCCGAATGCTAATCGCGGCTTGATCTCTACGGGCTCAAAGCTCAACGGGCTGCCGCTAGACCTTCACATGCACCCCTACTCCCGAACCTGGGGGAGCACGACGACCTTATTCGATCTTAGTTCAGATTCCGTGAGACGTTCCTACTCAAGTGGCGATGTCGTCGAAGGTGAAATTTCATTCATCCTCCCCGCTAAATCGCCATCCGTTTACTGGGGAAGCGATTCAGAGTTCTCCAATCGAATTACCAATAGCACCCAACCCTGGGAATCTGTCCTCGATGAATTTCAATATAATCATGAAATCGATGTCACCATGCACCAAGGGACAATGGTCAAAAATTACCCGCTAGAAATCGATTGCACAGCCACCCTGACGCTGGCCGATTTCACGATCAATAGCGGAGGGATTGGCCATCTTCCCGTGGTACTAAAAAACGTTCCTCCAAGTACAAAACTCACTGCCCAACGATATTTGAATGGTGCGTGGACTGACCTCGAAGGCGTCCAAGTCAACCAGCATGATTACTACCAAGGCTATTACGATTCTGCAGGAAAAATGAACTACACCTTCAGTCTCAAGCGCCCATCAACAGATCTCTCCGAGAGCTGGAGAATCAGGATCCTTGGGGATCTCTCCCCTTACGAGTTGTGGAAAGAAAGCTCCCAAAATTCTGCCCCACAAGCCGCTGACCAAGATCAGGACGGCATCCACCTCTACCTTGAATACATTCTCAACGGAAACCCCGGGGTCTCTGACCATGACATCCTCCCCGACCTCTCGTTAGTAACAAACATCTACAGCTTTCATCGCAGGTCAGAATCAACGACTGATTTCAGTCAGATTTTCCAGTACAGCTCTGACCTTGTTACCTGGAGCGACCTCAACATCACAGATAATCCACCAGCCAATGTCACGATTGCAGACCTCGGCAACGGAATCGAAAAGGTTTCAGTTCAAATGGATAATCACACCAAAGTCTTCGTGCGCCTCAAGGTGACGAAAACGGGCGATACTTCCTACCTCCACAGTTCCAATCCCGGCTCTTTCTAACTTGCCTGACGGAGCTCGATTCTACCTCCATGCTTAACTGCGCATCCCCATTTCAATGGAGTAGCTCGTTCGGCGATTCGTTTGACTCAGTCAAAACAGGACCCCAAATAAATCGGGAAAAGCACTAAGCCATCTTTTCGGATCTCCGTTCATATCGAAGATCATCCTCGAAAAAATCAACCAAGACCTCTTCGCCGCAAAGGCTGCTTGCTGAGGAAAAAAGAATGGAGACGAGGATGGTCGCGAATAGGCTCCAAGTGCTCACGCTTTGGTGTTGTGCGCCGAGCGAGGCAAGGCGCCTGTTAATTGCTAGGAATTTGCTTTTGGCACTATTGACATTTTTCCCGGAGGCATGAGACTGTAGCCGCTTAACCACACCTTGCCTATGCCAAATCCTCACTCTTCACCCTCCCGCTTTCGTGCCAGAAAAAGTCTCTCTTTCCTCTTTCTCAGTTTCCTCGTCCCTCTCTTGACGCCAGCCACCTCGCTTGCTCAGAACGGCGACAAAAAGGAGAAGAACAAGGGCCTCTTAATTTCGACAAACTGGCGCAAGTGGGCTCCCGACCCGGCTCCATTCCTCGAGCCTGAGGAAACCGCCAAATCATTCAAAGTGGCGCCGGGGTTTCGGGTCGAACTCGTGGCCTCCCATCCCATGATCAAGGACCCGGTCTTTGCCGAGTTCGACATGCAGGGCCGTCTTTGGGTTTGTGAATTTCAATCCTATATGAGGGATGCCGATGGCTCAAAAACGAATGACCCGATTAGCCGGGTCCAAGTGCTTGAGGATACCGATGGTGATGGGCGGATGGATAAAGCGACGACCTTCCTCGACAAAGTCATCAATCCGCGGAGTGTTTCGATTGTTCCGGGAGGCGCGCTGGTGGCAGCCGGCGACGGAAATCTTTTGTTTTGCGAAGACACCGATGGCGACCTTGTCGCTGACAAGCGAACACCAGTGGCTGAATATGCCAAGGCGGCCCCAAGTAACATTGAGCACGCCGAGAACGGACTGCACTACGCGATCGATAACTGGATGTATAATTCCAAGTCGAGTCGTCGACTCCAGTGGCGTGACGGCAAGATCATCAGCGAAGGGACCAAGTCGAGGGGACAATGGGGAATGGCCTCTGATGCCTTCGGCCGCCTCTATTTTAACAATAACAGCAACTGGTTCCAGACGGACTCGGAAATCTACGATCGCCTTTACGGCACTCCGGGCGCACCCGGCCGGGGAGTCCGCGCGATTCGCACCAACACTGCAATGAACCGTGCCTACAATCCCGGAATGATCCAGGAGGATGGGCGGATCAACGGGGTGACCTCGGTAAGCGGCCTTGCCGTTCACAGCAGCGGAGCGTTTGGAACAGAATGGGAAGGAGCCATTTTTAGTTTCAGTCCTGGAACGAATACTGTGGGAGCCTTCCAACCGAATGCCCCGATGCCAGAGACCACGGGATATAAGCATCGTCAGTATGACGACAAAAAGTGGACGAAGCGGGAGTTCCTCGCCAGCACCGACGAGCGCTTTCGTCCGGTCAACGGTTCCTTCGGACCTGACGGCTGCCTCTACATCGTGGATCTGAATCGCGGGATCATCCAGGACAAGAAATTTTTGACCAGTTACCTACGTCGCCAGTCCGAAGAGCGAAAGCTTGATAAACACATTGGGGTTGGTCGCATCTGGCGAGTCGTTCCGGACCAGTATCAGCCAAAGGCAGCCCCGACGGATCTCGTGGGAGCCCTTTCCCACGACTATCTCTGGTGGCGTTTGGCCAGCCAAAAACGGATTGTGGAAGGAAATATGACGAAGCTTATCCCCCAGCTCACCGAGCTTGCTAAAAACGGTTCGGCTCATGGACGGGTTCACGCGATGTGGGCGCTTGCAGGGTTGAATTCCCTCGATCAGAAGGTGATTGATCACAATCTCTTATCAAAGGGGTGGTTTGTGAACTTGACCGCCTTGCGTCTTGCCGGAGAAGCCACCGGAAATCCTCATGCTTTCCCTGCGCAATTCGCTGCAGCGACGGAAAAGCTCGGCAAAAGCAAAGTGAAATTGGTCGCAGACTACGCCGGCAAGGTTGTCAAAACCGGATATCCGAATCGCTTCGCTTCGGTCTACAAGGACAAGATGTCGTCCTGGGTTAAAAGTGACAAGGAACTGGACCGTGCTTATCGCTCGGGTCTAACCGTATACAGCCAGTACTGTGCGGCCTGCCATCAACCCACTGGTCAAGGTCTTAAAAATGTCGCACCTACCCTGGTCAAAAGCGATTGGGTCAACGGTGATCCAACGGTCCTGATTTCAGTGGCCATGAATGGACTGACCGGCCCCATCAAGGTGAACGGCAAGCCAGTCACCGATGTTCCGCCGATTATGCCTCCTCACATGTTCCTCAAAGACGACCAGATGGCTGATGCGCTGACTTACGCGCGCAATGCCTGGGGCAACAAAGCGGGTCAAATTACGGCTGCTCAAGTAAAGGCTTTCCGGGCCAAGCATGGCAAGCGCGTGACTCCGTGGACGGAGGCGGAGCTTCGTTAAGGTTCTTCCCCACCCCAAGATCCCAAGGAAGGGACGACTCCTTTAAATCACCAAGACGCCGAGAGAATCGCCGAACTCAGGAGGGCGTTGGCATCGTGGATGGGCCAGCAGCAAGACAAGGGGATCGAGACGGAACTGCGCAATGAGGCCTATGAGGCGCTCTGGGTTGGTCTTAAGGTGATCGAATGATCTTGGTTGCGACTTGGTCTCGGCATGCCAGACCGGGAGCTTTCAGAACTTGGCTCCTCTCCTCGGCCTTTCCGGCAAGAGCAAATTCCTAGCAGCAGAAAATGACCCAATTGACTCGTGAAGTTATCGGAAAAGAACGCTTTGAGCTAGATCGGCCCAGCCAAAGTCCCGTCGAAGAATACGAGAGGGCCTGCCATCCAATAAAATTCAGCAGGCTATTAACGGCGTCATTTTTAGGCCCGCTTTTGATCTCGTCGCTATTAAAAAAGATAGCCCAAATCAATTCGGTATGGTATGGCAACTTTAAGATGAAGACCATATCTGCGAAATTAATGCCCATCCTAGCATTCTCAACCTTGGGAATTCAATGTAAGGAGGACCTTACAAAATCAGAAACGATCTCGGCCGATAGTTGGCAAATAGAAACATCTAATGGCCAAAAGATTCCGGCAGGCTGGGAACCTTTTAATTTTGATAGTTTTGATGAACAGGATCCCTTCCTCCTTCGTCGCAACTCTTCATCAAAATGGGATAAAGAACACAGTTGGAAAGTCATGACAGCAGGATTGAAAATTCCTGTAGGGTGGGAACCGTTTGGCTACGACGGAAACGATGAATCAGACCCGGTCCTTCTGCGCCAGAGCTCCTCAACCCAGTGGGATCTTAAACAAAAATGGGAAATTAAGACAGCGGGGCTAAAGATTCCAGTCGGCTGGGAGCCCTTCACTTATGACTGTAAGGATCAATCCGATCCCTTTGTCCTCCGCCGGTCTACTTCTGGAGAATGGAACAATAAACAAATGTGGGAGGTAACGACTTCAAACGGGCTAGAGATTCCTCAGGGTTGGGAACCCTTTGGGTATGATTGGGAGGATCAATCTGATCCGTTTCTTCTCCGCCGGTGCACGACAGGAAATTGGGATTCAAAGCAGAAATGGGAAGTTAAAACATCCAATGGACAGCAGATTCCTGCAGGCTGGGAACCCTTTGCTTATGACAGTAAGGATCAATCAGATCCATTTCTCCTCCGCCGCATCATCAACTAAATC
>JAQWZU010000218.1 GCA_029253285.1 Akkermansiaceae bacterium
GGGCAGATGGGGTCGGGGCGACAGCAACGCCCCATCAACCGGACCGATAACCTAACCTACCAGGAGGACTTTGTCACTCCGGGAAGCAAGCCGGCGGAAGCCATTTCGCGGAAAGTAATCCGGGAGAGGCGGAAGCGGCGCAGGAAGGCACGGCGACGGCCGGTCACTTCACAACGGTTCACCAAACGTGTCGGGCTTGCGTCACGAGGAAGCATGGTCAAACCAATATAATCCTTCTCCTTCTTCAGTTGGTGACGAAGGTCAGAGAACTTAGCGACGGTCTTAGCTTTGCGCTTGTCGCGCTCAATCCAGCATTTTCTTGCCATGGGAGGGCGAGAGATAGGCAGAATCGCCGATGAAGCAAGGAATTTTTGATCTTTTTAACGAAGTTTTTTGAGAATCTGGAATTTCACCAAGATTCGATGCCAATTCGTTAAGTGATATTAATAAATCTCCATTCCTTTTGATATCGCCTTGCTTTGTTCTACCCCGGAATCTACCTCCCGATATGGACCGACCCGATGGACGCGCAATTCCCGACCTCCGCCCAATTTCCTTCACTCCCAACGTCGCCCCGCACGCCACGGGTTCTGTTTTAGTCTCATTTGGCAATACCCGCGTCATTTGCGCCGCCACCATCGAGGAAAAAGTGCCCGGCTGGATGAAATACCAGGGGGTCGAGGGTGGATGGATCACCGCCGAGTATTCCATGCTCCCCTACTCCACCCATGACCGGAAATCCCGCGACATCAGCCGCGGCAAACTCGATGGACGTTCTTCGGAGATCCAGCGCCTCATCGGACGCTCCCTCCGTGCCGTCATTGATCTCAAAAAGCTCGGCAAACGCACGATCTGGGTTGATTGCGATGTTCTCCAGGCCGATGGAGGCACCCGTACTGCCTCAATCACCGGTGGCTGTGTCGCCGTCGCCATTGCCCTCAATCGCCTGATGGGAAAAGGACTCCTCAAGGATTTCCCTCTTCGTAAGTTAGTCGCGGCGGTCAGCGCCGGGATTTACCAAAACGAAGCCATCCTCGATCTCAATTACCCGGAAGACCGCGATGCTTCGGTTGATTTTAATGTCGTGATGACCGAAAGCGGTGAGTTTGTGGAACTACAAGGCAGTGGCGAGGAAGACGTCTTCACCAGCGAACAAATGACCGCCATGCTGGATCTCTCACGAGATGGGATTACCAAACTCGTTGAGCTTCAAAAAGAAGCGATCATCGCGGCGGACAAGCCCTCGTCCGGCGACCTGGACGGATTGGCTGCAAGTTTTCAGCACTGAGCCGAGCTTTTGTCTTGCCGTAGCAACGACTAAGTCTACTTTTACGCGGAGAGATGGGCAATTGCTCACCTCCGGATAAAAAACTGGAGGGGAGACCCTCAAACAACCATAAACTGAAAAATGAAACTGACAAAAAAACAGATGCGAAAGGGCTTCACCTTGGTGGAACTCCTCGTGGTGATTGCGATTATTGCCGTCCTTGCGGGACTGGCGACACCCGCGATTCTGAAAGCCAAGAAGAGTGCCGACAAAGCGAAGACCATTAGTAATGCCAAGCAGATTGGTATCGCGATGACAGAATTCGACAACCAGTACGGAGAATTTCCCTCCGACGTGACCCGCGACCTCCTTGAGGACGAGGGTGAGGAAGTGCCCATTGGCGACAGCGCGAACGACTACCTCGCACAACTCCTGATCTCCAAGGTTCTGGACAGTGAGAAGGTCTTTTTCGCAAAGGGCGTTAGAGGAGTCCGTGAGGGAGACGACGTCTTCAACACCCGCGACAAAGCTCTTGAGAAAAGTGAAAACGGCTTTGGCTACATCATGCTCAATGATGGGACCGGGCTCTCTCAAAGCTACGGACAAAGTTCGATTCCAGTGGTTTGCGCTCCTCTGAAAAGTGGCGGCCTTGACCCCGTCTTCGACGAAGGCGCTTACAACAACGAGTATGTCTACCTCAAGTTGGACTCCTCGGTGGGAACCGGCAAAATCAAGGACGGCAAAGCCCTCCTAAAAGGACAGGGCAAAACCACGATCACCACCAATGGTGAAGGCACCATGTGGGGCAGCACTGATCAGGCGACGGTGAAAGCTCCTGCTGCAATTCAGTAATCGCTGACTCGCAGGCCTATTCAATTACAGAAACGGACCTCTTCGGAGGTCCGTTTTTTTATGCTCTCGAAAATGTCGGTTGCCGGATCAGCGGACTCTGCCATCCTCATTATAATTAATCATGCCAGAACACCCGATATTGCCCCCCACCAACCCCGGAGCCTTTCTCCCTTATCCCGTCTCCACCCTGAGTCCGCGGATTATCCCCAACGACCTCTCCAACTTCAAATCCCGTGGCATTAGTCAAATCGAACGCGACCTGCAATTGAAGCTCGAGAAAATGCGCGAGGAATACATCGCGACCGTCGAGCATTTCAACTGGAACAAACTCGTTTACGAAGCCGAGATCAACTTTGAGCCCATTGTGGGAGAGGTTTATCACCTCTATTCCATGCGGGGCAAAAACCATCTTTCCATGATTGCACCGGAGCAATGGTCGCAGAAACACCTCGCCAGCTTCAGGCTCAACCTCGACCGCCAATGGGACTTGATCGAAGCCTCGGTAGAAGCGCGCTCGCTTTTTGCCGAAGATGAGGATATACCGAATTGATCCTTAACATGATTCACCCCACTGCGATTATCTCCCCAAAAGCCGAGCTCGGCACTGATGTTGAAATCGGTCCCTATTCAGTCATCGAAGCAGGCGTGCAATTGGGAGACCGCTGCAAACTCCACTCCCACGTCGTCGTTCACGGCGAAAGCACCATCGGAGCGGAAAACGAATTCTTCCCCTTCTCCGCCATCGGCATCAAATCACAGGACCTCAAGTATGCCGGAGAACCGACCCGACTCGAAGTCGGTGACCGCAATGTCTTTCGCGAAAACAGCACCGTCCATCGAGGAACCTTGGAGGACACCCTCACCAAAATCGGTAGCGACAATTTCTTCCTAGCCTACTCACACGTCGCGCACGATTGCCAGATCGGCAATCACGTCATCCTCTCCAATAACGGGACCCTTGGCGGCCATGCCATCGTGGAGGATTATGTCGTCGTTTCCGGGCTCTCCGGCGCCCATCAATTTTGCCGCATCGGACAACATTCCATCGTCGGAGGCTGCACCAAAATCGTGCAGGATGTCCCACCTTTCACCATCGTCGATGGCAATCCCGCATCGGTCCGCGGCATCAACCAAATCGGACTGCAACGCCGGGGATTCTCCGACGAGAACATCAAAGCCCTGCGCACAGCCTACAAAAAACTCTTCCTGAAAAAGGACCTCAATCTCTCCAAGGTCATTGAAAGCCTTCCTACTGAGCTCAGTGAGCAGGCCAGCGTAGCCAAGCTCCTCTCCTTTATCAGCAACTCCGAGCGAGGAGTCATTCGCTAGCCTATCGACCCCGATCATCCGCCCCCTCCCTCCCAACCTGACCGGAGAGTGGCTCATCGAGACTCTCTACCAATACCGGGTTGAGATAGAAGGAGAGCTTCCTGTAGGGGGCTGCCTTGGTTCCCGATCAGGATTTCAAACTGAAAGAAGAAAACTGGCGCCGGCGCGACGAAAATATCGCCCAACTGCTGCCCTCCCTGTCATCAGCCAACCAGACTCGGGATTTTCTAAAACACTGGAAGCACGACCGCGAAAAACAAAAGACGGAGGACGATCTCAGCCACAATCAGCTTAAAGGGGAAAGCTGAGCTTCCGGGATTACTCCTCCCGCGCTAGGCCAAGCTCGCTCTTGGTCTTTTCCACATCAAGTGAGATATCATCCCCGGTCCAAAGCTGACCATCCGGGCCAAGTGACCGGAGGTCCATGACATCAGCCTTCAAGGGATGAAAAACATAGGGATTTCCGTAGCGATCCAAAAGCTCACCATCGGAAAGAAGACCAGGATCGATAAAGACGACCTTCTTCGGGTTTTCTCCCGTCAGGGCAGCCGCGAATTCCTCGTTATCCGTTCCCACCGGGTTTTCCTGATAAACCAACCGATAGTTGCTCAGGACCTCATCAATGATTTCAAGATCCCGGTGGGCGGTCTCGTTCTCATGATGGAGATCACCTCCAAGTTTCACACTGGGATGCCAGTAACTCACTCCATCCCGAAACCGGGTCAGACGTGCGTCGGTGTTTCGCTCATCAATTGCTGCCGGATGGAGCAGCTCGACCCGGCCAATCGTAAAGCGTGTCGCAGTCTGCCCGCCCTGATCAGGTTTCAGCTTTCTTGGCTCCGGATGATTAGCGATAGATTCCTGCTTCACTCCCACAAGAAACCACGCAAGAGCCACCGCCAAAACCAATCCACCAAAAACTTTCATTCCCTAGAGATAGCCTAGATTTGCAGAGCCTCCGAAGGGATCTTCGAAGCGGCTCAAATTCGGGAAAATCGTTTCCATCTCCGAACTACCCGGAGGCACCCCAAACCAATTGGCCAGCACCGCGCAATGTTGGTCCACCGAGGTCGTGGGAATCCAACGCCCCCTGCTACCGCGTGGCGTATCATTCGCGCCGCCGACAACCAATTCCGGAAACTCGCCATAAAACTGCCCGCCATTGACCGCGCCACCAAACATAAAGCAATGAGTCCCCCAAGCATGATCAGTTCCAGCCGTTGCCGGGTTTTCGCTATTGGGTGTCCAAGTTCTGTTAAAGTCCGAGGCCTGAAATGTCGTGACCTGATCGTAGTCAAATTTCGGATCCAGAGACGCCAAATCTTTCATCGCTTGATTAAACGCGCCAATCGCAGCATCGAGCGAAGCAAGGTTCCCCTGAAGGTCATTATTGATGTCGGCGTGGTTATCATAGCCGCCGGAATCGACGAAGAAAACCTGACGCCGATTCCCTAAGCAATTCCGCCCCACGATCATCTTGGCCACGGCCTTGAGTTCATTGGCCAATCCATCGCTCGCGCCATAGCTGTCCCAAATGGCATCAAGATCCAATCCCAATCCATCTGCTACAGCCGATGCTTCCGTGATCACTGCTTCATTCTCACGAGCACGGCGGACCACGGCCGAATACCCATCTTCAAGAAGATGCGCATGACTATAATTAATGATTCGCTCCAAGGCCTTCAGCCTTTGCCCTTCCGGTCGATTCAAACGATAGGTCCCGTCTCCATTCAAGGCGTTACTATATTGCGTGCCAAAACTCGCCAGGCTAATCGCTCCGGACGAAGTCACCGAATACTGATTCTCCGACCCTCCATTCATGAATTGGTTGTTTCCGGCTGCCGTGATCATCATCGAGGTCTGGGTATCGGGATTCCATGTTGAATGATACAGATCCGCCACCCGCGATCCCCATCCCGAGAGATAGGGCCGGTCGGAGATCGACGACATCCACTCGGTGACTTGGTCTGAATGCGAAAACAACTGCCGCGGTAATCCCACACTATCATAGGTATCCGGAGTCGTCGGGTAGGCCAGCGTTCCAACATTGTTCACGAAAGCGGCATCGCCCCCATTAAACATTGAGGCCAGATGAGTAAGCGATGGATGCAGGCCAAATTGCTGATCACCTGCACTTGGCACATTGATTTCCGTCCCCGCCGTAGCAATGTCCGCCTCGGGAACTGCGACCACTCCACGGTCCGCCAAATAGCCGGCTTTTTGGGGATTCCCCCCGATGGGGATGAGGACATTATTCATGTCACAACCACCTCTCAGGAAAAGACAAACGAGCGCCTTGTAGGGAGTGGCTGGATCATCATCAACATTCCCGGCGGAGGCCGCTGCGGAATTGATCAACTGCAATTGCGTGACCGTATTAATTAACGAACCCCATCCCATCATCCCGCAGGAACCGGTTGCGAGAAATTTGCGACGATTGAAATTGGAAAGATCAGCCATGGGTTAACTTGGTTAATTTTTAATCTGAAATTCAGGTGTCAAACTTAGGAGGTAAAGGGCATCGGACAGCTTGTTGCGCCGATCAATATCATCATTGGTCCCATTAAAGGGATCTCCGTAAATCGATAAAGCATCGATAATGAGTTCTCTGGGATTCTTCAAAAAGTCGTTCCCGGCAGGGCCCGAAGGATCTTCGTCATCAGCCGGATCGTAAGGATATTTCCGTTTCAAGTATCCCAGCGTCAGGCGACGATCAAGTTCATCAACCAATATCTCATCGGCAAGAGATTCGGAATTCCGCCCGCCCACCGGAGTCGGAGCTGTCACGGGATAAAGGGATGAGCCCAGCCCCAAGCGATCCAGGCGAATTCGGTCATTCGAATCCGCACTGTTGTTAGACACTCCAAGAGCAAGCCGTTGATTTCCGTTCGACCCAGCCAGCGGATCTCCCGGGGTCCCGCTATTCTGTCGGGTAACATCTTCAAAGTAGTTGATGTTTCGAATGACGTCCGGCTCGTTCGCCAACTGAAGTTCTGGCGACACAAGGCCAGCTTCACCAATGGTACCACCCGGTGAATAATCAGAAACATACCAGTTAAAGACAGTTTCCTGGGTCATCGGAATCATCTGCAATCCCGCCGAACCCGTAGTATATGTGTTCGCTTGCAAGAAGCGAAAATTCCTCTCCTGATTCGCCAATTGCGCGGCAGGGTAATTGAAGTTTCCAAGATACAAATCCGGATTACCGAAATTTCCCGGCGCAGTGTCAAAAGGAGCCGCTCCGGCAGGATCGGTCATTGGGATATAGGTGAATGCTTCCATTGACCTCAGGATCTGGAGATAGCCTTCCAATGGAGACTTCTTCAACCCGAAGGTCGTGTTGTTCAAATCAACTTTCCGAGCCTCCGAATCCAAAAGGATCGCTTTGACCGTTAGTTTCAAGTCACCCTCGTTTTCCTTGAACACCGTGGCCACCCGGTGCAGGTAATCGCGGGAAGGATTTGATGTCGTGAAACGCTGCATGAGGCGTTTGCAAATGAAGGCCGGCGTGCTCCGGTGGCTGTTGATCATTTCATAATCAGGCTGCCCGTCCGGTTTGCCCGCTAACCAATCGAGGGCATCCTCGATGTCAGCCACCCCTTGCACGGTAGGATCGGTAAGGTCGGTATTATCAATGGTCACACCAGCGAAAGTTTTGACACTCGTATCGTGAAACGCCCCGAACATTTTCATCGGATAGCTATAACGCATCGACAGGAGACCATCTATGCTCTGGTTACGAGCAAAGTAATTATTCTCAACCATGTTGGCATATGGAGTTCCTCCCCAAGGATCCGGGGTATTATTGGATCTCCCGAAACTTTGCCCCGTGAGAACCTTGGCAAATTCCCTAATATCGTCGTTGGTATAAGTTGGAACAGGAAGTCCATTCGGCCCCAAACGCAAGGTCCCATCCGGCCACAATTCGAACAATCCAATCGAGAACAACTGCATATTTTCACGAGCCAAATTCTCGTCAGGATAAATGTCATCCTCGCCGTCACCATTGAGATCTGCGGCTTTTTGATTCTGCAAACTCGACAACCAGCGCCCCATGATCGGGCTCCAGTTCACATAGCCGAGAATATCCCGGTAGTGGCTGAAGGCATGGAAGTTGAGCATGTCCTGATAATTGGCCATACCATATGGCTGGTCATCGAGTGTGCTGGAAGAATAACTGGCCACAACAATTTGTTGGAGCGAGAAGCCCATCTTCTGACGAAGCTGGTCTCTTGAATTGATCATCATCTGCCAGAGTACGTGGCGCTGGCTGGAAATGCCCGGTTCAGCTCTGAGACCATTATCGTCTGCAAGTATAGCATCATCGCGGGTTACGGGATATACATGACTCAAATACCAGTGCTCGGGATGAGCAGCGCTACGGTCAACCGTCGGCCAAACCGCCGGCAAGGTGGGTGTGGCGTCATCCCCGATGCTGGGATTTCTCACCGGGTCATACATCCCGGCAATCTTGTAATGCTGGAAATCAGCCGCGAGGGCGTAATCAAGATGATAACTCTGCTGTAGAGAAACCTGACTTTCAATCCAATCATCATAAGCCTCGGAACGGTGATAGGTCGGATCCGTATTTCTTTCGTTTTCAATCGTAGCCACCATCGCAGTGACTTCAGCATCAGTCGCTCCAAATGTCGCCTGATTCAAGAAACGTCGTACTTCCGATTCCAATTCATCCCCTGTCAATTGCGGATACTCCGCCGAACCAGGGTCGGCGACCGGATTAGGAGCACCCGGAGAAGTCTGCGACCCTCCGGAAAGAACAAGGAAAGACCAAATCTCTCCCCCCGGATGATCCACCGTGTGAATGTTGAGATAAAGTGGCGATTCTCCATTCTGACCAAAGAGAGAATCAATAATCGTCTGCTTACTGGCCGGACCACCATTGGTGGGTATTGCTCCCGACGAATCGGTCAGGTCCCAGGGATACGCCGTCAGAGCTCCGTTCAAGGGATCACTTTCTCCATCCCCTGGTGTCTGGGTGATTTCATAAATGATCGATCCAGACGAAGGTGGATTCCCCGAAATCTGATTCGACTTGTGAATGTGTGAATCCTGTTGGGCCGAGGTCAAACCACCAAATTCATTATAGAGCAATAGCTGTGTCCTAGTGCCATTCAAGGTCGCGGTAGTGAATCCAGACCCTCCCGAAACCACGCCGCTCTCGGGCCCGAAACTTCCAGTGAAGATCGCGAGGTTTTCCGGGCTGTTCGGAAGGTCAAAGAGCTGAATCGAGGCCCCATTGGTCGTTGAAGAAATCTGATACTGGTCGCTTTCGGCAGGCTCAATCGCAAGATTCAAAGTTTCGGGGTATTCCACAATTGAATCAGGAATAGCCCTCACTCTGAGAACCTTGGTCATCTCGCCAAATTCGAAAGTCACACTGTTGACGATGATATTGCCGTCCGCGTCCGTAATTTCATAATCACTGACTTCAGCCACTTCGTCCCCCGCACTTCCAATCAAGGTGCAACACGTTCCATCGCAAACCGTCTCGGTATTCCCGGTCTCCGCCAGCGGCTGCACGCACAGCTGAATTTCCAAGGGAGTCAAAGGCCCCGTTCTCGTCAACGTCACCTCGCCATAATCTTCGCTCGAATTGGGCGAATTTCTCTCAAAAGCCGCTGTATCCGAGGCCGCCAGGGAAACCTCGATAGTTTCCCCAAGTGAACTCAACAAAGAAGCTGCCTCCGTGCTATCCTGTTGCCCGGGAATCGTGGTGGCATCAAAAAATAAATAAGGAAGATTCCTCGACAGGGCCAACTCCTCCCAGTCCATCAGACCATCGCCATCCTGATCTCTATCCATAATGCCCATCCGAAAAAAATGCTGCTCTTCGTCCGGAGTGAATCCGCCGGTATTCGCAGCCAAATATCCATTCCCGGAAATATTTCCGCCAGTGAATTCCCAGTCATCTAAAACGAGATTCGGTTGTAAGACGTAGGCCATTCTTACGGCATCAAGTTTCAAAACTTCGATCCCGTTGCTGGCATCTTGAAAAGTCACTCCCCTAACACTCCCGATCAGATTTCCGTTCAAATCGCTGACGTAGACATCATAGGTATCTTCCGCCACGACGTAACTGGCCAAGCCCGCCCGGTAAGGAAAACCTGCGGGCTGCAGCGACGCCACAATTTCAATTCGGTAAGTATCACCATAGGTCACATTGATCTGGTTATCACCGCTCAATCCCCCTACTCGAACCACCGCAAAATGTACTGAGGGATCAAAGGGCACACCTTCTTCGTAATTGGGACCAAGCTCCTCAATGTCAATGCGCGGGCCATCTTGGGATGACGTATCGGCATTCCGAAAATACAG
>JAQWZU010000159.1 GCA_029253285.1 Akkermansiaceae bacterium
TACGAAAGAGCCTTTGGGTTGATTGTTGGAATTGATGACTCGGCGTTGGATCCCGACCAGGACGGTCACAGCAATCTTCAAGAATCGTGGGCATACACCGGCCCCTTCGATCCAAATTCCCGATTGTGGATAACCGCGATCTCGATTTCGAATGGCATGGTTGACCTTGATTTCACCACGGTTGCCGGAATCGGCTATCGACTCGAGGCTTCAACAAATCTTACAGACTGGTCTTCTGTCGACGGAGTCTCCCTGACTGCCGTCACGACGAACTGGACCTTCTCTCTTCCGAAACCCACCGAGGACACCTACTGGCGGGTGGTAACCGGGCCATAGAAATTCCGCTCCCCTTACTTCCCCGGACTTGCAATCTTTACTTCAGCGTTATCGTTTGCTTCGTTTGATACCAATGGAGCTGCCAACGAAATCAAACGACTTAAGCCAAATCGAGACCTCCTTGAGAAGATGGCCGCAAGCCCCGGAGGAAAAGTCCTGGAGTCAGACAAACTCGATGAATTCGCCGCCCGCCTCCCCGGGATTGAGGCACCCGAGACCCGCACCTTGTCGCGATCACTTT
The DNA here is from genome assembly GCA_029253285.1 of Akkermansiaceae bacterium. Taxonomy (GTDB): domain Bacteria; phylum Verrucomicrobiota; class Verrucomicrobiia; order Verrucomicrobiales; family Akkermansiaceae; genus SW10. The sequence continues at coordinate 578 of JAQWZU010000159.1, forward strand.
GGCACCCCCCGTTGGTATTTTTGTTAGTGCTCGAGTGCCTTGCAAAGATCTACCAGCAGGCAGAGCAATAAAGAATTCCTGTAATGCATCATCAAGGCAGCAAAATTGCGATCAAAGCTCTCACCGACTCAAAAAGAGATCGGCGCCGCTTTATTCAATTTCAGTTCGATCTCTACAAAGAAGACCCTTTGTGGATTCCCCCGTTGATCCGGGATGAGCTCAACTCTCTGGACTCCCAAACCAATCCGGGACTGGAAGGCTGCGAACTCCGCCTGTGGCTGGCTATGCGCGATGGCGTCACCGTGGGTCGCATTGCCGGAGTCATCAATCATCGGGACAACGAAATCCGAGACATCAAAGCCGCGCGTTTCTGTCTCCTCGATTTTATCGATGATGTCGAAGTTGCCCAAGGCCTGCTAAATACCGTCGATTCCTGGGCGGCAGAGCATGGCATGAAGCTCGTCGAGGGCCCCCTCGGACTGACGACCTTTGAACGTTCCGCCGTCCTCATCGCCGGATTCGATCGCCTTCCCACCGTAGTCTCATCCTACAACTCCCCCTACTACGCGAGGCACATCGAAGCCTGCGGCTTTGCCAAGGAAATTGACTACCTCGAGCACCGCTTCCAACTCCCCTCCGAGCTCGATCCGAAGTATCACAAGGTTGCACAATACGTTCTCAAGAAAAAGGGCCTCCATATCATCGAAAAAGAATCCCGGCGCGAATTACGACCTCTTGGAAGGGAAATATTCCAATTAATCAACGCCGCCTATTCGGATCTCTTCGAATTCACCCCGATGAGCGATCGGGAAATCGACATACTCATCAAAAAGTTTTTCAGCTTCATCGACCCACGATTCGTTAAGCTGGTTGTCGACGAACATGAGACCATTGTCGCCGTGGGGGTTGCCATGCCATCCTACTCGGAACTACTTCAAACCTTACAGGGAAAGCTATGGCGCCTTCCCATTGCCGTGCTTCGAAATCAACTCAAAGGCAGTAGCGACACTCTGGACCTCTACCTTGTTGCAGTCGCACCCGAGTTACGCAACGCCGGCTTAAATGCGATCGTAATGCAATCGATGCACCAGACCGCCGTCGCAGCCGGCCTAAAATGGGTCGAGACCAATGGCGAACTCGAAACCAACACCCGGGTACTCTCGATGTGGAAAGACATCGACCACGAAACCCACAAGCGAAGGCGAATTTTTTCGAAAACTCTGGGACCCAATAGATCTGGGAAATAGGCACCTGTAATCTACGCTTCCTCGCGAACGCAATTCGCCTCAGAATCACTAAGTCTCGGAAATCGTCAACGCGGATCAGGAGGAACTTCCTCCACAACTGTGAGACCACATCAGTGCCAAAACAGATTCAGCACAAACACAAAGGGCGCACCTTTAATAATCCCAGGAATACTTTTTACTAATTCTCAATAATCCTGAAAAAGACCCGGTCCGGACGAACATCTCCCACAGTCGCCGGATTCTTGAACAAACCAGAGGAGGTCAACTCACCGCCAGACAGGATACTATCATCGACATCAGAGCTGAAGTCGACCAAGTCAAGAGACCAGTAGAGCCCGTATGTCTTACCTGGCGAAGAAGTCCACGTAAGGTTAAATCGATCAGTCTCATTATTATAGACGATATCGGTAATACTGACCTCCTTCGTCTTACTGAGAAGCGCTACTCCAATCGGAGGTAGATCCTCGGAACGAGCACCGTCTTTCTCGATCAGAAATTGCCTTGAACCACCGTTCTCGACACCGAAGACCTCGAAGTAGGCACCGCCACCGCGCTCAAAGAATCCGACTTCGATCGGATAGCTTCCTGCGGTAAGGGTAATCTCTCCAACAGTGTTGCTATTACCGGTCGGGATATCAGCGGCGATCCGGGCACCGGCCTCGTCGATCACCGAACTACCGGTTTCATTTTCCACCAAGCTTGTGAACGTCTGACCGGGAATCCTGAGATAACCACCGTCATCGCCCTGGAAACCAATGTGATAAGTTCCGTCGGTCGGAATCACGAGATTGCCGGTATAGATACAACCGAAGTCGTTGTCGTCTGCAGCCGTTGCGATTGCAAACGAAATATCTCCGTCGAAGCGTCCGGGACCACCAAAACCAGGGTCGTTGAAGTTAATCGCGGCGACGTTTGGTGTCACGACGGGAGTCAGTGCCACGTTGTCGATGACGCTCTGTAGCTCTGTTAAGTTGGTAAGATTAGCGTCATCACCCCCATTGGGATTCGGGGACATCGTGAAATCCGTGCCCTCAACCAATCCGGGACCATACTCCGTTGTCTCGACTCCGGATGAATCGAAGCCGGGGACCCCGAAGGTCCCACCTGGCACGGTCATGCCGATAGGCAACCAATCAATGCTGTCGCTGTCCTCAGGGAAGCGTCCCTTGGCGATGTAGATCTCGCCGTGATCGCCGCCACCAAACTCCCACCACATATACTCGATCCGATAGATGCCGGCTTCGAGGGTAGCAACAGCTCGGGTGTTGCTATCCCCGGTTGGTGCCGGATGGATGATCGAGTCACGGGAAAACGTATCGATTTGGCCATTTCCGAACACCTCGTCGAACTCCCAACCGTGGACTCTAATAGCAAAGCCGTCGTCGGAATGGGTTCCGATCGTATATGTCCCGGCCTCTTCAATGATCATGTCGGCAACCCCATACATGGCGAAGTTATCAGCTGGCAAACCGGCCGTTACCGCATCGGGGTGATAGGGTAAATCCGGAGTCACGAAACCAGCGCTGCCGGTGCTGTGGTTCATCATCGACTCAGAAGTATCGACAAAAGTCCCGGCAAAGACATCAGGATCAGCGGCAGCCTGTTTAACCAGGTTCAGTGCCGAAGTCATGGTCGGTAATTCAAATCCATTCCAAATGTAGCGGACACCCCAGTTACCATCGACGGACTCATCATCAGCCCCGGCGAGCCCCTCCTTAAACGGGAACACAGGTTCGACAACTCCTATGGTTCCGGTGAGGCCGATGCTTTGCGCCAAATTGTCTGTCCCTGCGAAGACATAGTTCAGGTTGGCACCCACAACAAAGAGAGGATCTTGGTCGTGACGAACTGTGTTCACTCCCCCTAGGGTGGTTACCGTGAGACCCGCCGACACGTCAGTGCCATTGAGGGTCAAGGTGGCCGAAGCAGGATCGAGGACACTGGATCCTAGATTCGGAACTTCAAACTCGACGAAATCGAGTCCAAACTTGGGAGTAACTACCGGACCTGCGACGGAGAAACTATCATCACGGGCGATCGCCTGACCGAAGGTGTCTTGGGCGGTGAACTGAAATGTAATCGCTGTGTCGAAGACGAACTGCGGTGACTGGTTGTGTCGGATGGTGGTGGTATCTCCCACTTTGTTTACGATGAGGCTTCCAGCGACATCGTTGCCGCTGATGACCAGGCCGATCGTAGCTGGGTCGAGCACGCTCGTCCCAAGATCGGTGACGTCAATTTCAAAGAAATCATAACCCGAGCGAATTCCCGTCACTTGTGCTTCGTTGGCACCAGTTACTTCAACGTAAAGATTGTCCATATGATGGTGGGCGCGCGATCCGCCAGTGCGACCACCGAGCACGACCTGTCCGGGTGAGGGCGTCCAGTTCACGAACTCACTGAACACTTCATTCCCCTTCCAACTGATGGAGAGTCTCCCAGTATCGAGGTTGATCTCAATGGGTGACCAGCCGAGTAGGGTGTCATCGCTCTCGCCTTGTGGACCAAGCGGCCCCGTCTGGAGCGAAGTAATATCGCCGACCGCGCCATTTCGGGTTCCAAGTGGGATTTCCCGAAGAATCGTATTGTCGAGGCGGATGCTCAATCCGATCGTGTCGCTACCACCACTGAACCATTCGTCGAAGCCGATGGCGAGACCTGTGGTCGAACCCTCCTCCGGAAGGTTCGCTTCACCGGTCGGAGACGCAGCATAACCTGCTCCAGTCCCAATGAGCGGGTCGTTGGGCCGCACGAGGTTAAAACTAAAACCGTCGGCGGGGTTGATGGTTCCCCCGCCAACGCGGAGATCAGCGCGGATTTTGAAACCACCAATGGGCAGGCCTCCCGTCGGGTCCTCGAACACAATCGATCCCTTTTGATTCACAAGGTTACTCGTAATCTCAATATATTTGTCACCTGCAATCGTATCTTCATCCTTGCCGCCGAGTGTGGGCAACCCGAGCAGGTTAGTTGTGGCGGCGTTGATGTCAGTCACTTTGGCGACCCCGAAAGTGTTCAAGATTGGATTGTCGTTAAAGTCCGTATCGATGACAATGGTCTGACTATTCGTAACGAAAGGTGCCATCCATAGGGAAAGGCACAGGAGCGGCCCTTTCGCGAAGGGCAGAGATCTCTCGGTTGGTATTTTCATTGATGTGTATTCGTTTCATCCAAAGTGCTAGCCGACACGCCGCATCAAATAATGCGGCCTAAATTCCGGCGACACAATGAACCCTCAATTAATACGGCTGAGTGCTTTTGGTGTAAATAATGAATTCGAACCTTGATTCACCTAAGTTGATATTCAGGGCGCTACAAAGCCAACATCACTGTCGAATCAGAAATCATTTTGGACTTTTTCAAGGCCATGATTGAGGCCAGCTACAAATAGCCTCTCCCCATGGTGTGCACGATCAGCAAAGCGTGACAACAGGCCGGACTTCGCATAGTTCAGTCCCATGTTGACTCAACTACATCTCGACCGCTGGGCCGATGTTCTCGTCCGGCACGCGACCAAAGTCAGCCCGGGAAACATCGTTCGTATCAATGCCCAATCAGCCGCCGAGCCTCTCCTTGAGGCCGTCTACCGCAAAGTTCTCGAAGCAGGTGGACATCCCGTTTTGAACTGCCGCCCGGATTTTCTTGGCGAAGCCTTCTACGAACTTGCCAACGACGAACAACTCGATTGGAGCAATCCCTTCACGCTACACGAAGCGCAAGCAATTGACGCATCAATCAACATCAACGCGAACACCAATCTACGGTCGCTGGACAAGTTTGATACCGCGACCACTCAGAGAGCCGCTCGCTCGCAAAAAGAGTCGCGCGAACTCTTTTTCCAACGTGCCGCAGTCGCAGATGATCCCTCCATCGATTCCGAACTCGCTCCCCTGCTCTGGTCCACCACCCTTTTCCCGACCAATGCCTACGCCCAGGACGCCGGAATGAGCCTCAGCGATTATAGTGACTTCGTAGTCCGCGCCTGCCAACTCAATCAGGAAGATCCCGTCTCATTCTGGGAAAGCCTGGACCGTTGGCAGTGCGAGCTTGCCGAAAAACTCATGACCGGAAGCGAGCTTCACTTCCAAACCCCTGCCGGAACCAATCTCAAAGTAAACACCGCGGGAATGCGCTGGCTCTCCAGCCCGGGCCGAAAAAATTTCCCCGACGGTGAAGTCTACTCCGGCCCGAATTTGAACACTGAAAACGGCGGCGCGGAGGGCGTGGTGTTTTTCGATAACCGCTGTGTCTACCAAGGCCACGCCGTTCGGAACGCACGGATCGTCATGGAAAAAGGTCGCGCCACCGAAGTCACCGCCGAAGAGGGCGAGGATTTCCTGATCGCCATGCTCGACCAAGATGAAGGCGCCCGCCGAATCGGCGAGGTTGCCTTCGGAACCAACCGCGCCATTACCCAACCCACCGGCCAAATTCTCTACGACGAAAAGATGGGCGGCTCCTTCCACCTCGCCTTCGGAGCCGGTTACCCCGAAACCGGCAACGTCAACAAAAGCGCCCTCCACTGGGACCTCATCGCCTCACTCTCCAAAGGCTCTCTCGTCACCCTCGACGGCAAGCCTTTCTGCGTCGACGGACATTTCGTCGACATGCAGCCAGAAGTGACCTGGATCTAAGACGTGGCCCGCAACTCCCGCCGATAAAATACCAAAACCATCAAAGAAATACCTCCCTGTCATCACTCACGCCAGGATGTCATGCACGACATGGCCGTGGACATCGGTAAGGCGGAAATCGCGACCGGAGTAGCGGTAGGTCAGGTCTTCGTGATTAATCCCCATGAGGTGAAGGATGGTAGCATGGAGATCGTGGACGTGGACTTTGTTTTCCATTGCTGCGAAGCCGAACTCGTCGGTGGAACCGTAGGTCATGCCTCCTTTGACTCCGCCCCCTGCGAGCCAGACTGAGAAGCCATGGTGGTTATGGTCACGTCCGTTGCCGCCTTCGGAAACCGGAGTGCGGCCGAACTCGCCTCCCCAGAGAACAAGAGTGTCTTCAAGGAGGCCGCGTGATTTGAGATCACGAAGTAAACCTGCAATTGCCTGGTCACTTTTCTGGCCCTTGTCGCGATGGCCTTTTTCGATATTGCCATGGTCGTCCCACGGTTGCCCGTTTCCGTAGTAGACCTGAACCATGCGGACTCCACGTTCCACCAAGCGGCGGGCCGTAAGACAGGAATCTGCAAACTGGCCTTTTCCATAAAGTTCCCGTGTAGCCTTGGTTTCCGTGGTGATATCAAAAGCTTCCGGCGCTTCCGTCTGCATTTTGAAGGCGACTTCCAGCGACTGGATCCGGGATTCAAGTTGATCGTCCCCCGATCGTTGCCCCACATGAAGATCATTGAGCTGATTGATCAAGTCAAGCTGTTGGCGCTGGGTCCCGGGAGTGAGATGCTTGTTGTTGATGTGATCGACTATCTTCTTGGGATCGAGTTTACCGATGTGACATCCCTGATAAATCCCGGGAAGAAATCCATTACTCCAGAGTTGCGGACCGACCACGGGTTTTCCGGGACAGAGAACAACGAAGCCCGGCAAATCCTGATTTTCGACACCCAGACCATAACAAAGCCATGACCCCATACTCGGGCGAACCGGCTGGGTGTTTCCGGAGTTCATCATGAGCAAAGACGGCTCATGATTTGGGACATTGGTATGCATCGAACGAATGACACAAATGTCGTCAATACACTTAGCCACTTCCGGGAAAATCTCGCTGACTGGAATTCCGGATTCTCCCGACTGCTTAAACTTGAAAGGCGATTTGAAAAGCCCGCCGGTACGCCTCTCGGTCTTGCGCTCGGCTCCCGGAGGACGTTGGCCATGGTGTTTTTCCAAATCAGGCTTGGGATCAAAGGTATCCACCTGAGACGGCCCGCCATTCATGAAAAGGTGAATGATTCGCTTGGCTTTGGGTTTAAAATGCGGCGACTTGGGATCGAGCGGGCTTTCCGATGCTAATAAGCCCTGATCCGATAGAACCCCGGCCAACCCGAGCGACGCAAATCCCCCACCCGCTCGTCGCAGGATATCCCGGCGGCTCATGCTTGCTTGATGGAAGGTGTGGTCTTGCATTTTAGTCGAGATACATCAGTTCATTACTCGCGAGAAGTGCCTGACAATACTGCTCCCAGCGGGAAAGTTTGTCGTGCTTTTCCTTCTCAGCTTCAAGGTAAGATTGCGCCACTTTCAATTCCGCCTCAGAAGGAGAACGCCCGAAGGCAAGTTGATAAGCGTGTTCCACCTGCTTGGCTAGATCCTCGTGCTTCTGCGCGACCTGCTTCGCGAATGCTTTGGCCTGCTCGATGATAAAGTCGCTATTAAGGACGAAGAGTTGTTGTTGAGGCACGGTCGTCTCGGTGCGGCTTGCTGCGGAGACATTGGCATCAGGGAAATCAAAGATCCGTAACATCCCGTCGAGCTGATGGCGGCTGATGCTCGCGTAGACCGTTCGGCGAGTGTTGTTGTTCTTGAGGTCGAAAGTTGGACCTCCCATTTCCGGATCAAGCTTGCCGGAAATCGCGAGCAAGGCATCTCGCCAAGCTTCGACTTCAAGGCGACGTCGATCAAACCTCCAGCGGTAAAGATTATCACCATCCAGTTCTTCGTTTCGGGAATCTCGTTCGCTGGAAAGTTGATAGCTTGCCGATTTCAAAATCTCACGATGCAACCACTTGAGAGACCATCCGTTCTCAATGAACTTTACCGTCAGCCAGTCGAGCAATTCCGGATGAGTCGGAGCTTCGCCCAGAAGCCCGAAGTTACTTGAAGTGGAAACTAACCCTCTTCCAAAATGCCACTGCCAAACCCGATTTACGATCACCCGGGCGGTGAGTGGATTTTCCGGAGAAATAATCGCTTCAGCAAGGTCGAGGCGGGTATAGGAGAGCTTTTTAGCTTCCTCCGGATCAGTCGGCCGCGGCCCATCATTGAGAATTTCAAGAGATCCTCGGGCGACCCAGTCCCCCTTGCTCGCAGGGTTGCCACGAATGTATACCTGCATCGCCTTCCCTCCCCCCTGAATCGCATGGGCCACGGGATACTTTGGCAGGCCATTTTTACGAAGACCTTCAAATTCCGCCTTCTTTGAATCTGCCTCCTTCTTCTGCACCTCGTTCAGGAACTTATTATAAACGTCATTATCGGAGGCATAGAAGGGAGCGTGTCCGTCATACCAAATATTTTTGAGCAGACGCTTTTGGTCATTTTGCATCTTACCCATCACCTTGTTGAGTCGATCCTCCTCATTCCGGGCTTTCGCCAACTCCCCGGCCTTCTCGACTTCAATTTTAGAAAACGCCTCTGCCGCCTTGATTACCTTTACCTGCAGTTGCTCAGCCAGCTTCACGATTTCTTGAGGAACTTTGAGCGATTCAATGGTCGGCTTCTCGTCAAACTTCACTTCGTGCTGATGCCATCCCTCAAGCTCCGGCAATCGCTTCGAAAGATCGCTCTTCCGGTTCACCGCCATAACATCGCGGAAACGTTTGGCAAAGTGAGGATGAAGCCCTCTCTTTTTGGCATACTCTTCGTCTGAAAAACGAACCCCCTCGGATTTGAGAACATTCATCCTCCAACCTTCCTGAAGATACCAACTTACTTGATTCAGTTTTCCCCGCCCCTGGTTCCTACCCATTCCTCTTAAGTCACCGCGATACTTCGACTCCAGTTCCTTGATGACTTTTTGTTCCTCGTTGTAGGCCTTCACCGCGTCTTCTTCGACCAAGGGGATCTCCGTGTATCGGCGACCATTGAAGATTCCGGCCAAAGCGTAGTAGTCCTTGGTTGGGATGGGATCGAATTTGTGATCGTGACACCGTGCACACGAGACAGTCAGACCAAGAAATCCCCGGGTGAGAGTATCGATGGTGTCATCAAGTTCATCCGCTTCGGCCTGAGCCTTGTCGGAGTTCTTATAGTATTGCGCGCCCAGCCCAAGAAAGCCCAAGCCGGAATACTTTCGGAAACGGTCTTCCGACTCGTCCTCCATCAAGTCGCCCGCCAGCTGGTATTTGACGAACTGGTCGAAAGGAAGATCTTCGTTCAACATCCGGATCACCCAATCACGATATTGGTGAGCGTTTGCCCGCTTCTTCACCCCAAAAGTATGAGCCTGATCTTCTGCATACCGGGCTACATCGAGCCAATGCCTCCCCCATCGCTCGCCATAGTGAGGAGACTCCAAAAGAGAATCCACCAACTTCGCCAAGGCGGC
>JAQWZU010000222.1 GCA_029253285.1 Akkermansiaceae bacterium
TTGGCGGCTGAGGGAGTTCATTTTAAAAATGCCTACGTCACGACCTCGCTGTGCTCGCCGAGCCGGGCCTCAATTCTGACCGGGCTCTACGCGCACAACCATCATGTTGTGGATAATTACAATTCGGTGAGCAAGTCGCTGACCTTTTTTCCTGAGCTTCTGCAGAAGGCGGGATACCAGACGGCTTTCATTGGGAAATGGCACATGGGCGACAGCGAGGAAAAGCAGCGGGGCTTTGATCACTGGATCAGCTTTAAAGGACAGGGAGTTTACGTGCCCGATCCCAAGATGCTCAAAGCGAAAGGGCGCTTCGTGCCCCAAGCGATCAACTCGGGCTACAATATCAATGGAAAGAAAGTCCCGCAAAAGGGATACATCACAGATGAGCTGACCGACTTTGCCGAAGAGTGGTTGGCGGCGAAAGACGAAGAGAAACCCTTCCTGCTCTACGTCTCACACAAAGGCGTGCATGCCGATTTTCTTCCGCCGGATCGTCATGCCTTCAAATACGACAAAGTGGATATTCCCACTCCGCCAACTCCGACGGCGAATCCGGACCTGTTCGAAGACCCGCCGATGTGGGTGCGCAATCAAAGCAACAGCCGTCACGGTGTGGAGTTTGCCTATTACACCGGAGTGGACATGAAGAAATATTACCGTCGCTACTGCGAAGCACTTCTCGCGGTCGACGATAGTGTGGGACGTCTTTTGGGTAATCTCGAGAAGAGCGGAGAATTGGAGAACACGGTGGTTTTGTATCTCGGTGACAACGGGTTTATTTTTGGCGAGCATGGACTCATCGACAAGCGATGTGCTTATGACGAGTCGGTGAAAGTCCCGATGTTGATTCGCTATCCCAAGGCGATCAAAGGCGGGGCAACCGTGGAGAAAATTGTCGCGAACATCGATGTCGCTCCCACCTTGTTGGAGGCGGCTGGCTTGAAGGCCACGGGGGAAATGAACGGAGCCAGTTTTTGGCCTCTCGCGAAAGGAGAGAAGATCGCAGATTGGCGTAAGTATTTGCTCTACGAATATTACTGGGAGCGCAACTACCCGCAGACGCCGACGACCCATGCCGTGATTGGCGAGGACTATAAATACATCCGCTATCACGGAGTGTGGGATGTCGATGAGCTTTACCATCTCAAATCTGATCCCAAAGAGCGGATCAATCTCTTCAATGACTCTGCGCAGGCCGCCCGGGTCACCGAAATGAATCAGGCGCTCTTTTCCCTGCTCAAGGAATCAGGCGGCGAGGCGATGCCCTTGATGCCCGATCGGGGGAACAAGTATTTTCACCGCAAGATTAAGGGGACCACGGGGGCGCCCTTCCCGGATAATTTCTACCGGGAGGCCGGGACGACCGGAAAGTAAGTGATTCAGGACAAAAAGTCGTAAATCCGGGCTTTCGGGCGGCCGATGATGGCTTTCGTTCCTTTGATTAAAACCGGGCGCTGGAGGAGCTGTTTGTGTTTGACGAGAATATCCACCACGGCCTTCGGATTGTCGACGTAGTCGTCGGGATTGAGTTCGAGTTTCTTAAATTTCGAATCTTTGCGCACGAGATCTTCGACGGGGTCCTCAAGTGCCTCCACGATTTTGGTGAGCTCGGCTTCGCCCGGTGGTGTTTTAATGTAGACGATGACCTCGTGATCAACTCCTAGTTCCTTGGCGACCGCCAGGGCATTGTCAGAAGAGCCTCAATGATTGAAATGGTAGATCGTGACTTTGGACATGCGGGGAATTTAGGAGAGAGAAATAAAGGGGCAACTGCAATCTGATTGGATTACGGGTTTAAATGCGATAAGAGGAATCATGCCTAAGAAATTTTTCCTCCTGATCGGGTTCGTGATGAGTAGTGCTTCACTTTCAGTGGCGGAAGAGAAAATGGGTCTCTATCTGCTCATCGGTCAGTCGAACATGGCGGGCCGTGCGCCGATTACGAAAAAGGATGAAGGAGTCATCGAGAGGTGTTTTCTTTTGAATGGTGAAGACGAATTCGAGCCTGCAAAAAATCCCCTCAATCGCTACTCTACGATTCGGAAAGGGCTGAACATGCAGAAGATGAATCCGGGCTATTCATTTTCAAAAGCGATGCTTAAAGAGGATTCCAAGATGACGATTGGTCTCGTGGTGAATGCCAAAGGAGGATCGAGTATCAAGCAGTGGACGCGTGACGCTAAATTTTATCAAGAGGCTCTTCGGCGGATGAAGGCGGCGATGGAAAAAGGAGAGCTCAAAGGGGTGCTTTGGCATCAGGGTGAGACCGATCACAAGGATCCCGAGTATCTCGATAAGTTGAAAGAGCTGGTGAAAAATTTGCGCAAGGATTTGGAGTTGCCCAAGCTGCCTTTTATCGCGGGGCAGGTGAACAATGCCAAGGAGGTGAATGATCAAATCGCGAAGCTGTCATCGAAAGTTTCCCACACCGGAGTGGTCAAGTCGGAGGGCCTGACGGCGATGGACCGGTGGCATTTCGATGCCAAAAGTATGAAGATTCTTGGTGAGCGATACGCGGCGGAAATGTTGAAGATTCAACGAGGGCAATGAATCGTCGGCCACTTAAAGTGGGACAATTGATTCCCAACTCAAAGTAGCCTTGCCCTTGTCGGGAGTCTGGTTTACCTCGCTCCCGACATGAGGAAGCCCATTATCGCCGCCAACTGGAAGCTGAACAAAGGACCATCGGACACCGAGGACTTTATCCAAAGTTTTGAGAGTAAACTCAACGACCTCCCCAAAGGCGTCGATATCGTATTGGCCCCTCCCTATATTTCTCTTCCGAAAGCGACTGAGCTTCTGGCGCATTCACGTGTTCGTGTCGCGGCCCAGAACATGAGCGAGCAAGATAGTGGCGCCTACACCGGCGAGATCAGTGCGCTTATGTTGAAGGAGGTTTTCGTGAACTATGTCATCCTGGGGCACTCCGAACGTCGTGCGATTTATGGTGAGAGCGATGCCCTCATTAACGCGAAAGTTCTCAAGGCACACGACCTGGAATTGAGGCCGATCTTCTGTATCGGTGAAACTCTGCAAGAGCGCGAAGATGGAAAGCTGGAAGATGTTTTGCGCACGCAAATCACCGACGGTCTCAAGGATGTTTCTGAAAAACAGATGCTTGATACGGTGATTGCTTACGAACCTGTTTGGGCCATTGGAACCGGAGTGACGGCTTCGCCTCAACAGGCACAGGATGCCCACGAATTTGTGCGTTCTGTTCTCACTGACCTCTACGGAGTTTCCGTCTCCGAAAAAGTGCGCATTCAGTACGGTGGATCGGTCAAGCCCGATAACGCCAAGGAGCTCCTCGGTCAGAAAGATATCGATGGAGCACTCGTGGGTGGAGCCGGACTGGAAGTGTCCAGCTTTGCCGACATCATCCGTAACGGAGTGGGAGAGTAGGCCCGTTATGGAACGTGCGGTTTTTGGAACCAGAACCGGCGAAGTGCTCGTTGGTTACGGTCCTTTTACCGCTCAGTCCGAGGCTCCTTCAGCGGGAGTGGCGTTTTATAAGAACAATTTTTCGCTCAGCCAGGAAAAGCCATGGCTGATTCCGGACCGCGTTGAGGTGCTCGAGTCCGTAAAGGAATCCCGCCCGGTTGAGATAAGCTGGGAGGAAGCCGATGCGGAACCATTTGCCGAAGTCTTTCGGGAGGTTTCATCGGCGATTTCGCAGGGAGTGATCGATAAGTCGGTGCCTGTGGTTACGGTGAGCGGGCAGGGCGAGGTGGCACCGGATGCCCTTCTTGGACGATTACTGAATCTTCCGGCCAATTTGCGACCTTATGGCTGGATTGGCGAAGATGA
>JAQWZU010000164.1 GCA_029253285.1 Akkermansiaceae bacterium
GGGTGGGGGATTGGTGACACCCATGCCGGGCCGTCGAATTTGCGCTACGGTTTCGATAACTGGATTTGGGGTTCGGTGGGCTATTCGTCCTTTAACGGCACAGTCGGCGGCGAGCAAAAGCGATTCGGATCCGGTGTGTTCCGCATGAAGCCGGACGGATCTCAGTTGGAGTTTATGCACCAGTTTAACAACAACACCTGGGGGGTTGGCTTCAATTCGGCCGGTGACGTGTTTGGCTCGACTGCTAACAACAATCCGAGCTTCTTCTGCGGCATTCCCGCTACCGCCTATGGAAGTGGCAAAAAGGGGATGAGCGCCAAGATGATTGCGACTGATCGTTCGTTCCATCCGATCACACCGAACATCCGGCAGGTGGACGCTTTCAATAACTATACCGCCGGTGCGGGTCAGACCGTGGCGACCTCGGCGGGGTTCCCGGAGTCTTTCCGTGAGGAGGTAGCATTTATCAGTGGGCCGACGGGGCATCTGCTGGGTAAATATCATCTCTCCCGCGACGGCTCGGGTTACAAGGCCAGGAACGGCTTTGCCTTCCTTGCTTCGGCCGACGAGTGGTTCTCGCCGGTTGCGGCGGAAGTGGGGCCCGACGGGAATCTATGGGTCGCTGACTGGTATAATTTTATTATCCAGCATAACCCGACCCCAAACAAAGATCGCGCTGGTTATGACGCGAAGAACGGCAAAGGAAACGCGCACATCAACCCAAACCGCGACCGTGGTCATGGTCGGATTTACCGCGTGGTGTGGGACAAGGCGCCCGAGGCGAAGATTAAATCGCTGGCCGGCGCGAGCGACGCCCAACTAGTGGCGGCGATGGACAGCGACAATTTGTTCTGGCGCCAGACCGCGCAACGATTGTTGGTCGATGGCGGCAGGAAGAGCGCGGCGGCAGCCTTGAAATCGAAGATCAAGGCTGGCGGTGCCGGTGCGATTCAGGCGCTGTGGAGCATGCAGGCACTCGGCGCACTCGACACCGAGACTCATCAGCTGGCGTTGTTGAGTGATGATCCCGCGCTGCGCCGCAACGCGATCACCGCGCTGGGCAACGACGCGGCCGCGCTACAGCTGTTCTTTGATGCCGCCGTGGTGCAGGACGATGATCTGATCGTGCGTCTCGCCGCCTTCAATAAGATGGGGGAGTTTGAGAATAAAGAGACGGTCGCACGGGCAGCGAAGAAGCTGATCACCGACCCAGCCAATGCCGCTGACATGTGGCTCTCGCAGAGCCTGCGCAATGCCGGGGCCGGTGCAGTGAAGAAAGGTCCGTCGACCTTGGGCGAAGAGCTGATCGACAACGGGTCTTTCGAGAAGTTGGCCGGGGAGATGCCTGCCGGATGGTCCACCCGCGCCTTTCGAGGAAAAGCCCAACATCAGGTGTCGGATATCGCCCGGACAGGCAAGCGCTCGATCGAAATCTCCGCCGAAAAGGCCGCTGAGTTTGGCGTCCGTATCGATGTCCCGGTGGATCGGAACGCGGAGTATGAACTCAGCGCTTGGATCAAGACCGAAAAGGTGGCTGGTGGAGGGCGCGGCGCACAGTTGTACATCAGTGATCATCCCGGCAGTAAGGCCGTGAAAGGGACAAAAGATTGGACGCAGGTTAAAATGCGGATCGAGACGGGCTCCGCAAAGTCGATCGGTATCCATTGCCTCCTCGGAGGGTGGGGCATTGTCACCGGCAAGGCTTGGTGGGATGATGTCAGTCTGCGTAAGGTCGAGTATGAGGTTATCGCGAGCGACGAGCCAAAGGTCGTCAAAGGCGATGTGAAGCGCGGTAAGAAAATCTTCACTACGCACCCGATCGCCAACTGCGCGCGCTGCCATG
>JAQWZU010000052.1 GCA_029253285.1 Akkermansiaceae bacterium
TCAGACAACGTCAACACACGGGTTTCGGTCACCTGAATAGATTTCTCGCTTTCTTGGCAGCTCGTAAAAAGCACGACTGCAATGGCAAGTAGGACGGGAAGTCGCATGGCTGAAGAAGACGTAGCCTCGACTGGTAAAATTTCAAATTTCAAATTCCCTAATTATCGTCATTGTCCCTGTGTGGACCCAATTCAATACCTCAATCGCGAATCCGGAGAGCTGGAAACCGAACAAGTCTATGGCGAAGGCTTCCTTCGCTGGGCCTATGGCAACCCGCTTGGCAAGATCGCCCTGCACAGTTTCGTCAAGCGCCCCTTCTTTTCAAAATGGTACGGTCGCCGCATGGATCAGCCCAAAACCACTGCGAAAATCCTTCCTTTTCTCGATACCTACGGGCTCGATCCCGACAATTTTGAAAAGAAGCCCGAAGACTTCACCTCCTTCAACGACTTCTTCTACCGCAAGCTCAGCCCCGGCGCCCGCCCGCTCGCCGACTCCCCAGTCGTCTTTCCCGCCGATGGCCGCCATCTTGGATTCGAAAAGGCCAGCGAGATCAGTTCGGTTTTCATCAAGGGCCAAAAATTCGACGTCGCCGGACTCCTGGGCTGTGAAAAACTCGCCGAGAAATACCAGGACGGCCCGCTTCTACTCTCCCGCCTCTGCCCCGTCGATTACCATCGCTACCATTTCCCCTGCGCGGGCGTTCCAGGCGAAACTCGCATAATCAACGGCCCCCTCTTCTCCGTCTCCCCCCTCGCCCTGCGCCAACGCCTCTCCTACCTCTGGCAAAACAAACGTACCGTCACCGAACTGGTCACCGAGGACCTCGGCACGGTCATTTGCATGGAAATCGGAGCCACCTGCGTCGGATCAATCCACCAAACCTTCACGCCCGGACAAGCTGTTGCAAAAGGACAGGAGAAAGGCTATTTCGCCTTCGGTGGATCCTCCACCCTCCTCATGTTCGAGCCGGGAAAGATCCAACTCGCCGAAGACCTCCTCAAAACGAGTCAGAGACAGATCGAACTCTATGCCAAGGTGAACTCAGCGGTTGCAGACAGAGCCTAAACGACTGCCGCCTCCGGACGCTCGGCGCGTTCGAGACTCTGACGGAAGTTGTCGAGCATCTTGGACTCACGCTTGAGCATGTTCACCAGCTCGGCCTCTTCCGCTTCGGAGAGAAGTTCACGCTCGGCAAAAAAGATGATCAAATTGGCAATTTCCAAAGTGGCGGCACGGGCCCGACCAACAAACTCGGAAAACTCCAACTTGGTAGGATAAGCGCTCCCGGCAGCAAGGATACCAGAGATGCTCAAACTCTCACTACGGAGACGATCCGCGTAGGAAGTTTTTCCTTCGGAAGAAATACGGTCAGCGAGATCTGCGACGCGATGTCCGATCTCGGTTGCCATTTTCCATACTTCGAGGTTTTCAAAACGAAAGTCAGCCACGGGCGGCAACTAATGGGAAACGACCCCACTGACAAGTACCGACTGACATTATTTCTCATCGCCCCTGATCGCGATTGCAGCCATTTCGAGAACTTGCTACTTCACCTTCATGCACGGACCGCTCATCGCCACCCTCGAATCCGGCGGCACCAAAATGGTCGCGGCTCTGGCTTCGGGCCCCGATGACATCCTCGTCCGGGAACGCATCCCCACCACCGCACCCAAAGAAACGATTTCCGCTCTCGTTAACTTCTTCACCCAAGCCTCTTCTCAATTCGGGCAGCCCGAAGCTCTGGCCATCGGCACCTTCGGGCCCGCCGACCTCAATCCCGATTCTCCCACCTACGGGCATATCACGACAACGCCAAAGCCCGGTTGGTCCCACACCAATCTTCTCGGACCACTTCAAAAAGCCCTCGATGTCCCCGCCATTTTCGACACCGACGTCGATGCCGCCCTTTTCGGAGAAGTCACCTGGGGTGCGGCCAAAGGTTTGAAAAACGCCGCCTATTTCACCATCGGCACCGGAATCGGCGGAGCCGTCATGATCAATGGTCATCTCATTCACGGCGCGGGCCATCCCGAAATGGGACACATGCGACTCAAACGCCACGCCGTCGATCATTTCGAAGGCCATTGCCCCTTTCACAAAGACTGCCTCGAAGGACTCGCCTCCGGACCTGCCATTCAAAACCGCTGGCAATCCCCCGCCGAAGATCTCGCCCCCGACCACGCTGCGTGGAATATTCAGGCCGACTACCTCGCCCAAGCCTGCCTCAATGTCCTCATGATCGCCCCGCCTCAAAAAATCATTCTCGGCGGCGGCGTGATGCATCAAGCCCACCTCTTTCCTCTGGTGCGAGAGCGTCTCACCGACTTACTACAAGATTACCTCTCCTATCCCGAACTCGAGGACATGGATGACTTTATCGTTCCGCCTGCACTCGGCGACAATGCCGGCCTCCTCGGGTGCGTCGCCCTCGGGCAACGCCTTCTGAGAGATTAAGCCACCACCGGACAGACCCGCTCGTCCTGGAAGTCAGGCACTCCATCCTGCCGCTGAACCAAGCGCTCATTGACATGGCTAAACTTTCCATGCGGACGATAGCTGATTTCTCCCGACGCAAAATGCGCCGCCAAGGCCCGCCGCACTTGCTTCCCAAAATTCGGAGGATTCCCGTGAAGCGTCCCACTACCAAACAGCACCAAATCTCCCGCCTTCAAGATCATCCGCTTCATCTCCCTGAGATCCCTCCCTTCCGGCACGATCGTGATCGGCCCCATCTCCCCGGAAAAATCCATTAGCGGAATCCACGCCGTGACCATTTTCTCCGCTACACAAGTCATCCAGCGGCTTTTTTCCCGATGCCAATGGTAAAAGACTTCACCCTCTTCCCTCTCTTCTTCAAAAAGAAGCTGATCATGCCAATAGCGCACCGATTCCAAATTCGCCACTTCCCGAATCAGCACACCCAAACGCCCGTCCCGAATCAGTTCCCCAATCTCCCGCCGAAAAAACGAGGCGTAGGGATGCTTGCGCGACTTCGCTTCGGTCTTCCTCGGTTTGGGCCACGAAAATTCCGGGGTCTTATTAATTTCTCCTCGATAGAAAGCATCCTGCGCCTCCCTCACCCGCGAAATCTCCTCCGCCTCAAAAAAACCCCGCACCACCAAATATCCTTCTTGGTCAAAAAAAGCCCTCTTCCGCTCCCGCAACCGCATGCCCATGGGTTAGACCAGCTTCAAATAAAACGCAAGAAATGCCCCTTCTCCCAATCAACCGATCTACCAAAATTACAAACCGGATCACAACAGGCACCTAAACCGAAATCGATAAAGGCTGTGTTTCGGGAAAGCTGTCTGACATATTTTGCGTAATCAACAAAGCACCCCCCCACCTTTCTCATGAACTCAGAAAAAGCAGCACTCATCATTGACCATGCCCGCCAATTCATCCGCGCCAATCTCAGCCGTCCCAGTCTCCGGGTCAATGACATCGCAAACTACTGCGGCGTTTCCCGCCGGGTCCTCGAAAGACGCTTCCGCGAAATTCTCAAAAGATCCCCCCTCGAAGAGATCCTCGACCTCAAGATCCGCTGCGCCAAGGTCATGCTCAGCTCCACCTCCCTATCCGTCACCGCCATCTCCCAACACCTCGGCTTTGCCGATGTCAAAAGCCTCCGCCTCCACTTCCGCAACACCGAGAGCATGCCTCCCGGAAAATGGCGTCGCTACCAAAAGACCAACAGAGGAAAAATAATCGGTGTCAATCTGCGAAATCTGCAGATAAAAGCACCTCCCGCATGAAAACGCTTTTCCTCGCCACCCTCTTTCTCCCCATTGCCTTCGCCGCAGAACTCACCCTGAGCTCCCCGCTTAATCATCAAGTCTGCCAGCAAAACACTCCGCTCAAGATTTCCGGCAGCCTTCCCCAAGCCGCCAAAAACAAGCTCACCCTCGAAGCTCGCCTCAGCGAAAACCTCTGGACTAAGATCGGCTTTCTTAGCGCCGGAAAAACAAACTTCACGGCCCGACTCAACTCCACCCAAACCGGGTGGCATCGCCTCGAACTTCGCACCAAGTCCAAGGGTGACATTCTCCACACCGGCTCGGTCGCCAGACTAGGAATCGGCGAAGTCTTCCTGATTGCCGGTCAATCAAACTCCGCCAATCACGGTGCGAAAAAACTCACCGCGCAGTCCGGCATGGTCACTTCCTTCGACGGCACAAAGTGGCAAATCGCCAACGATCCCCAAGGTGGCGCCAGCGGAAGAGGCGGCAGCTTTATCCCTCCTTTCGGCGATGCCATGGCCAAGCGCTTCGACGTGCCCATCGGCATCGTTTCCATCGGCTCCGGGGGCACCAGTGTCCGCGAGTGGCTCTCCAAAGGCTCGCGCTTCCCCAATCCTCCAACGGTCCTCAACAAAGTCACGCAACTCGAAAACGGCGAATGGGAAAGCAAAGGTCTCCTCTTCGATAAACTCGCCGACCGACTCCGCATCCTCGGCCCCAATGGCTTCCGAGCCATCTTATGGCATCAGGGTGAATCCGACGCCAATCAACGCGATTCCACCCGCACCCTCCCCGGCGCTCTTTACCAAAAATACCTCACCCAACTCGTTCAGGAATCCCACCGTGTCGCCAAGTGGAAGGCGCCTTGGTTCGTCGCGCAGGCAAGCTACCACACGCCCGACGACCCCGGCTCGCCCGATCTCCGGGCTGGGCAAAAAGCACTCTGGACTTCCGGCACCGCCCTCGAAGGCCCTGACACCGATGCTCTCACCGGAGCCAACCGGGACAAGGACGGAAAAGGCGTGCACTTCAGCGCTCTGGGACAAAAAAACCATGGCCAGGCCTGGGCTCAAAAAGTCGCCCCGTGGCTGGAACAACAACTGACCCCAATCGAGGTCTTCATCCTCGCCGGACAATCCAACATGGAAGGCCAGGGCGTCGTCTCCATGGATCACGCGAAGTATTACAACGGAGGAAAAGGCAACCTCGTTTGGTCGATGCAGAATTCCTCCAGCAAAGAAAAAATGGCACACCTTCGCGACGGCGACGGCAATTGGGTCGAGCGCGACGACGTCGAGATCTCCTTCAAAGCCCACGACAAAGTCCGCAAAGGCCAACTCACCGTCGGCTATACCGGCTATGGCAATCACTCCCACATCGGACCCGAACTTCAGATCGGCCACGTCCTTGGAGACCACTTCACCGCTCCCGTCCTTCTCATCAAAACCGCCTGGGGCGGCAAGAGCCTCCACAAAGACTTCCGCCCACCCAGCGCCTCCGTCGACACCGGAGAGTATTACACCAAAATGATCGCAGAAGTTCGCGACGCCCTAAACGTTCTCGGCAATCGCCCCTACCAGCTCAAAGGCCTCATCTGGATGCAGGGTTGGAACGACATGGTTTCCAAAGAGGCCACCGCGGAATATGCCGACAACCTTGTCCTCTTCGCCCAAGACCTCCGCGCCGAATTCAAAGCTCCCACTCTTCCCTTCATTATCGGGGAATTAGGAAACGGTGGCCCCTCCAAAGAAGGCACCGGCATGCACACCTTCCGTCAGATCCAACGCTCCGGAACCGCCAGAATTTCCAACGCCCGCTTTGTAGCAACCACGCAATTTGCCCGCCCCAAGGAACTGTCCCCCAACCCCGGCCACGGCCACCATTGGTTCGGCAATGCCGAAAGCTACTTCCTCATTGGCGACGCCCTCGGCCGGGAGATGATCTCGATGCTCGGAAAGAAATAACCGACACGTCCTATCGCGCCACCGACTTGAATCACCCGGTAACTTATTCGCTCGAAGTCTGAAAGCACCCACGGTGATATCGCATTGCCAGCGTCACCACTTCCCCCCAGATTCACCGCGTGTCGGAATTCGTTATCCACGAGAGAAAGGAAGCTCCCTGGGCGGCCGGGCTCCGTGCCGCCCGGGCCAATCTCATCCCCGGATTGATTCTTCAGGCCATCATGCTCTCGCTCCTGCTGGGATACTACTTCTATCCGCCCACCACCGAGCTCCTCAACCAACTCGCCGACCTCAAATCGCATTGGGGGTATGGCTACTCCATCGTCGCGTCCGTCATCGCCGGCGCCGTCATCCCCGAGCTCATGCGGATCATCATTTTCCAGAAAGGAAAAGTCACCCGAGCCAACCTCGGCAACTTTCTCTTCGCCGCCTTCCACTGGTCTTGGTCCGGTGCTCTCGTCGACTTCCTCTATCGCCAACAAGCAGAATGGTTCGGCTCCGAGATCACCTTCAAGGTGGTTGCCATCAAAGTCCTCATCGACCAATTCGTCTTCAACCCCTGCTTCGCCGCCCCGGTCAACTCGTGGGCCTACGACTGGAAAAATGCCGGCTTCCCGCTCCGTGGAATCCACCTTTTCTTCACCGCCCGCTACTACCGCCAAACCGTCATTCCAACCCTCGTCGCCACCTGGGGAGTCTGGATCCCCGTAGTCACCATCCTCTACTGCCTTCCTCCTCTCTTGCAAATTCCCCTCTTCGCCCTCGCCCTTGCACTCTGGGTCATCATCTTCACCTGGATGAGCGAACAACGCGCTATTCCAAACGAGGAGGCGAATCCATCTTGATCTCTAAAGATGAATCGAGTGTGATCGATTCCCTACCAAAAGCCTCTCCTTGCTTCTCTCCATGAAAATCCTCGTAGCTCTTCTCCTTCCCCTCTCTGTCCTCGCCAAGCCCCTCGACCTTCCATCCAACTCCCGCATCGTCCTCATCGGCGGAGGCCTCGGAGCGCGCATGGCCAACTTCGACCATTTCGAAACCGAACTCCACTCCCGCTACCCAGAGCACCAGCTCTTCATTCGTAACATGTGCGATGAAGGAAACACCCCCGGCTTCCGACCCCACTCCGCACGCAAAAGCCCTTGGGCCTTTCCCGGTGCCGAGAAATTCCGACCCCTCTCCGATGCCAAGGACCGCTGGGGCTCGGGCAACGTCGGCAACGGATTCTACAAATCCCCCGACGAATGGCTCACCACTCTCAAGCCCGATCTCATCATCGGGTTTTTCGGCTATACCGAATCTTTCGGCGGCCCACAAAATCTCGAATCCTTCAAAGCCGAACTCACCGGCCTAATTAAGCACACCGCGGCCACCACCTACAATGGTAAGAAGCCCTCGCGCTTCGTCCTTGTCTCGCCCACTGCTTTTCAAAACCTCTCGGCACTCCACGGCACTCCCAATGGCATTGAGGAAAACATCAACCTCGCTCTCTACACCAACGCGATGAAGGAAGTCGCCAAAGAACACGAAGTCCCCTTCGTCGATGTCTTCACGCCCACCAAGCAATGGTTCGAGAAAGAAGCCACACCACTCACCCGGGACGGAGCCCTGCTCACCAGCTCCGGATACGCCAGGCTTGCTCCGCTCCTAACCGAGAGTCTTTTTGGGGGAAACAAACTCGCACCCGACCTCAACACCATAGCGCTCCGCAAGACCATCTCAGAAAAAAGCTGGCTCTGGCGAAACTACTACAAGATCCCGAACGGCGTGCACGTCTTTGGGCGGCGCCATCGTCCTTACGGACCCAAGAACTATCCCGCTGAACTCACCAAGCTCGCCGAGATGATGGTGCTTCGGGATCAAGCTGTCTGGGCCGCGCTCCACGGAGTCGCTTTCGATCTCGC